>JADGOJ010000113.1 GCA_017883045.1 Acidimicrobiales bacterium | reverse complement strand
GATCTGATGACCGAACGCGAACCAATGGATCGCGATGACGAGGGCGGCGAGAGCGCCTGCTTCGCGCACCTGCTCTGCCCGGACTGTGGCGTGGTTCTCAACGGAGGCGACCACGCGGCCACGTGTGCCTGGGTGGACCGATCTCCCCCCACCATCCCTGGCGCGTAGACCGTCACCGAGCCCCATTGGCGCCGACGCGCCGAGGCGGCGGTGTTGCCCCCGGTCATCTCAAGGCACGAACCCGTTGGCCACATCCCTCGGGGAGCAACAAGAACCTGAGCACGCGAGGCGCAAATCTCGGATTGACTTGACCCGAACAGGGGCGTTGGGTAACCTGTCTCTCTAATTCCTATTAAATCAATAGAAATTAGAGAGAATAGAGGACATCCCCCATGAGAAAGCCCGCATTCCGGAGAATCGTCGGCGTCGCCGCGGCGCTGCTGCCCCTGAGCCTGCTCGCGACGGCGTCCTCCGCCTCCACCACGACCACCGTCAACGTCGTTGGCTACTCCATCGTCTCGAACGCCTACAGCGCACTGGAGAAGGCCTTCCAGCAGACCGCCCAGGGTCAGGGCGTCACCTTCACCAACTCCTTCGGGGCCTCCACGTCCCAAGCCCAGAACGTGGTCGCCGGCCAGCCCGCCGACGTCGTCAACTTCTCGCTCCAGCCTGACCTCCAACTGCTGATCGACGCCCACCTCGTGTCACGGACCTGGGCGTCGTTCCCCGCCGTCAAGGCCCAGAAGGGCATGGTCACCGACTCCGTCGTCGCCATCGTCGTGCGTCCGGGCAACCCGCTCGCCATCCACGGCTGGAACGACCTCACCAAGAGCGGCGTCCAGATCGTGACGCCCGACCCGATCAGTTCGGGCAGCGCCCGCTGGAACCTGCTGGCGGCCTACGAGTCCCAGATCGCCCAGGGGCTCAAGCCCGCGGCGGCCAACACCTTCCTCAACTCACTGATCGGCAACGTCGTCGCCGAGCCCTCCAGCGGCTCCAAGGCCCTGTCGGCGTTCATCGCCGGAACCGGCAACGTCCTGTTGGCCTACGAGGCCGACGCGCTCTCGGCGTTCGTATCGGGCCAGAAGCTGCAGATCGTCCAGCCCGCGCAGAACCTGCTGATCGAGAACCCGGCCGCGCTGACGACGAGCGGCGCCGCCAACCCGGGCGCGGTGGCGTTCTACAAGTTCATCTTCTCCAAGGCCGGCCAGTCGATCTGGCTGAAGAACTTCTTCCGCCCGACGCTGGCGTCGGTTGGCCGGCAGTTGAAGACCTCGCTCTACAGCCCGGTCTCGCTCACCAGGATCACCACGCTCGGGGGCTGGGCGAAGGTGAACCCGAAGTTCTTCTCGCCGACCGGCATCGTCACCAAGGCCGAAGTCGCCCATGGGTACACGAGTTAGCGAAGACGCCGCTCCGACCGAGGCGCCGCCAGCCGATTCGCGCTGGCGGCGCCCGCCGTCGCGCCTCTATTCCAGGGCGGGCTTCGCCGGGGGCGCCACGTTCGTCGCGGGCTACCTGTCCTTGATCGTCCTGATCCCGATCGCGGCGCTGGTGGCGCACGGCTTCTCGCTCGGGGTGCAGACGGGCGGATGGGGCGCGGCGTTCTGGCACTGGCACGTCCACGCCGACTTTCGCAGCTTCTGGACGATGATCACGAGGCCCGCGGCCGTCAGCGCGATCCGCCTGTCGCTCTGGCTGTCGCTGTCGGTGGCGGCGATCAACGCGGTGATGGGCGTCGCCATCGCCTGGGTGCTCGTGCGCGACCGGTTCCGCGCCAAGTGGGCCATCGAGGCGTTGATCGACCTGCCCTTCGCCTTGCCCACCATCGTCGTGGGGGTCGTCCTGCTCTCGCTCTATGGCATGGCGAGCCCCGTGGGGATCAACCTCTTCGAGACCTGGATGGGCCTGATGGTGGCGCTGCTGTTCGTCACGCTGCCGTTCTCGGTGCGCGCGGTCCAGCCGGTGCTCGCCTCGCTCGACGGCGAGGCCGAGGCGGCGGCGAAGTCCCTCGGCGCGGGCGGCGTGCGGACGTTCGTCTCGGTCGTGCTGCCCTCGCTCTGGCCGGCGATGCTCGGGGGGTTCGGGCTCGCCTTCGCCCGGGCCGTCGGCGAGTTCGGCTCGATCTCGCTGATCGCCGGGGGCGTCGGGCGCACCACCACGGCCTCGTCGTACATCTTCAACCTGACCCAGGGCTTCCTCTGGGGCGACGCCGCGGCCGTGTCCACGGCCCTGCTGGTGCTGAGCCTGGCGGTCCTGGTCTCCTCGAACGTGCTCGCGCGGCGCGTCGCGCGAAGGCTGGCCCCGTGAGCCACGACGTGCGCAAATGGCTGGTGCGCGTCGTGGTGGTCGGGTACCTCGGCGCGCTCGTGGGGCTGCCCGTCGGCTTCCTGTTCGACAAGGCGCTCGCCAGCGGCCTGCACGCCTTCTGGCTCGAGGTCACCAAGCCCGACGCGCTCGCGGCGTTGCGGCTGTCGGCGGAGGTGGCGGTCGTCGCCGTGCCGGTGAACACCGTCGTCGGGATCGCCGCGGCGGTGCTGCTCGCGCGACGCAAGTTCTTCGGGAGCCGGGCCCTGACCACCCTCTTCGACGTCCCGGTCGCGGTGTCGCCGATCATCATCGGCGTCGCGCTGGTGCTCGCCTACTCGAGGATCGGCTGGTTCGGCGCCTGGCTGACCACCCACGGCGTCAAGATCCTGTTCTCGCCCGTGGGGATCGCGATGGCCACCATGGCGGTCTCCCTGCCCTACGTGCTGCGCTCGGTGCTGCCGGTGCTCGAAGAGGTCGGCCGGGACCAGGAGCAGGCGGCGCGCACCTTGGGCGCAGGGGGCCTGCGCATCTTCTTCCAGGTGACGCTGCCGGCCATCCGCTGGGGCGTGCTCTACGGCGTGACGCTCACCATCGCGCGCACGCTGGGCGAGTTCGGCGCCGTGCTCATCGTGTCGGGCAACATCTCGGGGCGCACCCAGACCCTGCCCATCTACATCTTCGACAGCTGGGACCAGAACTACGACTTCCTCGGCGCCTTCGCCGGCGCGCTGGTCCTCGCGACGATCTCGATCGTGGCCCTCGTGATCCTGTCGACCCTCCGCTCTCGTGAAAGGAAGTTGCATGTCGATCTCGCTTAGCCACCTCACCAAGCGCTACGGCTCGAACGTCGTGGTCGACGACGTCTCCGTCGAGATCCCCGAGGGGTCGCTCACCGCGGTCCTCGGGCCCTCGGGCTCGGGCAAGTCGACGCTGTTGAAGCTCATCAGCGGCCTCGAGACCCTCGACCAGGGACGCGTCGTCATCGAGGGCGACGACGTCACGAACGTCGATCCGCGCCACCGCGACATCGGCTTCTGCTTCCAGCACTACGCCCCGTTTCGCCACATGACGGTGTCGAGGAACATCGCGTTCGGCCTTCGGGTCCGCAAGCAGCCGAGGGACGTGATCGCGGCGAAGGTGGCCGAGCTCCTTGCGCTCGTGAAGCTCGAGAACAAGGCGAACGCCTATCCGGCCCAGCTGTCGGGCGGGGAGCGCCAGCGCATGGCGCTCGCGAGGGCGCTCGCCATCGAGCCGAGGGTGCTGCTGCTCGACGAGCCGTTCGGCGCCCTCGACGCCCTGGTGAGGACCGAGCTGCGCCAGTGGGTGAAGGAGCTGCACCAACAGATCAAGGTCACCACCGTCCTCGTCACCCACGACCAGGGCGAGGCCATGGAGGTCGCCGACCAGCTGCTGATCATGCACCAGGGCCGGATCGAGCAGGACGGCCACCCGACCGACATCTACGAGCGGCCCGCGACGGAGTTCGTCCAGGGGTTCCTCGGGCCGACCACGATCTTCAAGGGATCGGCCGTGCGACCTCACGCCCTCGAGCTCGAGGGGCCGGGAGCGGGCGCCATCGAGGGAGCGGTGACGTCGATCGTCGAATTGGGGTTCGAGGTGCAGGTGACGGTTCTGCTGAGCGACGGGTCGATGCCGTGGGTCCAATTGAGCCGAAACGAGTACGCGGCGCTCGGGGTCGGCGTGGGATCGAGGATCTCGATTCGAGAGCGCGACTGACACCTCGAGCACGCCGCCCTCTCCCCTGGAGACGAGCGGCTCTGGGTGGTCCAGAGGACCTCGAGCATCCGACACACACCGTTGAAGCGCCCGACTCGTCGCCAGGCGTCGTCGACCCGTCACAGTTCCCCCCTAAGGTGAGTCGCATCAGCAAGTCATCGGGATTCTCAAGTGGTAGCGAACTCCAGCGCATCATCGATGCCGCCCGCTCGCCCGAGTGGAGCATCGGTGAAGGACGAGGCGGTCAGATCATGGCCACTCACGATTCCGGCGAGATCGGACTCCCCTGGGTCATCACCGCTGAGCGCGCCGGCAAGGGGATGCGTGTCTCGCTCTACCGACCAGGCGATGACGTTGGTGTGGAGGGTGACGTGATCGGCGAGATCTCCGGGAACCCTCGTGAGATGGGCCGTCAGTTCCGCGCCTACCTGGAAGACACCGAACTCGTGGCCAACGACTGACGTACGCCCATGACGCCGGTCGTCACCGGCGAGACATCGACGCTCTCCGCTGAGCTCGCGCAATCGAATCGCAGATACCCGCTTACGCGATGAACATCCTGACGATTGGTCGAGCCTGATCAGTAGGCCAAGAGAGCCGGCCAGGCTGCGGCCAGGACCAGGACCGTGGTCGCGGTCAGAGCGATCAAGACCATCGTCCAGAACCAGACTTCGATGGATCTGAACTTGTACGTTCGAGCGACCAGTCGGTCCGTCAGGTTCGTTGACTGCAGTTGCGCCTTCACCACCTCCATCCGGCGCTCGCGCCACGAAACGCCATGAACTTCTGATGCACCGCTCTTGAGTTCATGATCGTGCAACCACCGTGAATCGGTCAGCTCCGATAGCCGGTGGGCAGAAAGCGAATGTAGCGAGGCAATGGCCACGACGAGAGCGAGGACCGACGACACGATCCGTCCCGTCTGCGAAGTCGAGCCGCCCAGGGAGATCGTGAAGAGAAAGGCCTCGCCCGTGAGAGCCATGGTCGGCATCTGCCAGAGCAGCGTGTCCCACTGTTGGCGCCGGTTGGCGACGATCGCGTACTGCTCGAGACCCTCGAACGCCTTCTCTCCGTCGAAATTCTGATCCGTCACATCTCTTCCGTTCGCATCGACGTCAATGGCTCCGACTTGGTCTCGTCGTTCCGCACGTGGTGTCGTCGAGTCGCCTTGAGACTGTGACGCGGAACCCTCGCAATGATCCAAGAATCCGGCTTACTCGAACGACTCTTAGACGGGCCCTGCCTCCAGGTCGGGGCCCGAGTTCCCGACACCGCTCAGCTTGAAGAGTCACCCCGCCCTGCCTTTCCCGGTCGGCACCGATCCCAGGTGACGCCAGTCTTCCCATGAGAAGCTAGGGATTGAACGTCCAACTGTTCACGGCCAACGTCTGTCCGCAGGTTGTCCCCGCGACGCCTATCAGGGCCGCCTTAGAAATCGCCAAAGATATCAAATACAATTTTAAATGACCAAGACAAATCGCACCAAGCGCTTCATCCTCACG
>JADGOJ010000112.1 GCA_017883045.1 Acidimicrobiales bacterium | reverse complement strand
GTGCGGAAGGCCTCGGGGTCGGTGATCGCGACCGCGGCGGTCCCGTCGAAGAAGGTCAGGTGTCCGATCTGGTCGGCGACGTCCCAGCCCGGACTCGGGGTGGCGAGGTGCCACTGAGGGTCGGTGATCGGTGCGACCAGCGCGTCGAGCGACTCCTGCTCGGCGACCAAGTCGGTGCGAACGTCGTCGAGTTCGCTCATGACTCGCCCAACAGCGCGATCGGCACCTCGACGACGCGGCTGCGCAGCCATTCACCGAGGCCCTTCGCCTGGGCGTCCTGTCGGGTGGAGGCGGCGACGCCTTCCTCGAGCAGGTCGTGGATCACGAAGTTGAGCGATCGAAGCGCCGGCAGTCGGTAGCGGTCGATGGCGAACTCCGAGGTCTCGGGCAGGAGACGGCGCAGTTCGTCGATGGTGAGGTAGCTGTCGAGCCACGCCCAGGCGTCGAGGCTTCGTGCGAAGACACCGAGGTTCGCGTTGCCGCCCTTGTCACCCGAGCGCGCTCCGCACAGCTGGCCGAGGGGCACCTGGGTCGTGGGACCGACGGGCGCCGAGACCTCTGGGCCCTCGTCGCCCTCCACTTGGACCAAGCCGTCCGGTGCGACCGAGTCGACGACCGTCGTCTCGGCGCCGAGGACCGTCACGTACTGGGGCACGAGACTGGCGGGCACGACGGCCGGCCGGTAGACACCGAAGACCGACCCGCCCGACGTGGTCCCGCCGACCATGAAGAATCCCGGCACGGTCGAGAGCGCGAGTTCGATAACGGCGTCGGCGACGGCCCGCCCGACCTTGCGCTCCTCGTGGTCCTTCAGTGTCAGGCGCCACAGGGCGACCGCCTCTTCGTTGGTGGCCGGGTCGGGCTTGTCGGTTCGGATCAAGCGCATCGTGACGTGATCGAAGTCGTCGGGCTCGAACGGGCACGCGACCCAGAAGGCCTCTTCGACGAGTCGCGCCTTCTTCTCGATGTCGAGTCCCGTAAGGGCGACGGTCAGGTCCTTGCGGTAGCCGCCGATCTCGTTCATCGCGACCTTCAGCGTCGAGGGCGGCGGTTCACCCTTCGTGCCACTGATCCTGACCCGGTCCCGGGCGACTTGTTCGAGTCGGATGGTGTCAAAGCGCGCCGTGACGTCTGGACCGAGGTAGGTGGGGCTCGCGATCTCGTAGAGCAGTTGCGAGGTCACGGTGCCGATCGAGACCTCGCCACCCGTGCCGTCGTGCTTGCCGACCACCGACGAACCGTCCTCGGCGATCTCGACCCAGGGGAAGCCGACCCGCTCCATGCCCTCCACCTCGGTGAAGAACGAGTAGTTCCCGCCGGTCGCCTGGGCACCGCACTCGATCACGTGTCCGGCCACGACCGCACCGGCGAGGGCGTCCCAGTCGTCACGGGCCCAGCCGTGGTGCCAGGCGGCGGGACCGCACACGACCGCGGCGTCAGTGACCCGCCCGGTGATGACGATGTCCGCACCCTTGCCCAGCGCCTCGACGATGCCGAAGCAGCCGAGGTAAGCGTTGGCGGTGATGAAGCGCGACGTGTCACCCACCGGCTCACCGGTCTCGAAATGGGCGAGGTCCACGCCGGCGGCCTGCAACTCGGCGAGCCTCGGGAGCAGGTCGTCGCCGTCCACGAAAGCGATCGTCGGTGACAGGCCCAGCTTCGCGGCGACCTGCGTGACGGCTTCGGCGCAGTGGTCGGGGTCGAGGCCACCGGCGTTCGTGACGACCTTGATGCCCCGGTCGAGGCACGTGCCCATGACTTGTTCCATCTGGGCCACGAAGCTGCGCGCGTAGCCGGCGCCGGGCGACTTCACCCGGGTCCTCGCGAGGATGAGCATCGTGAGCTCGGCGAGCCAGTCGCCGGTCAGGACGTCGATCGGCCCGCCCTCGACCATCTCCTTCGCAGCGGAGAGGCGGTCGCCGTAGAAGCCCGAGCAGTTCGCGATGCGGATCGGCGCGGCCATCTCAGCCCTGCGCCGATTCGTCGTCGCCGGTGTCGATCGTGAGCAGCACCGCCTCGCTGTCGACCTGCTGACCGATCGTGACGAACAACTCGGTGACCGTGCCCGAACTCGCCGCGCTGATGATGTGCTCCATCTTCATTGCCTCCATGACCACGAGCGTCTCGCCTGCGGTGACCTCCTGGCCCAGCGCGACGCGCACGTCGATGATGACGCCCGGCATCGGGGCGCTGAGCCCTCCGTGCACGAGTTCGACCCCCGGCACCACGAAGCGCGGGACGATCTCGAGCAACGCCGTGCCACGCGCGGCCTGGACGAAGAGCACGTCGCCCGAGCGGGTGATGCGCGAATGCGCGCGCCGACCGTCGAACTCGAGGTCGATGCCACGTTCGTCCGACAGGTGCACGCGTGCGATGCCGGACTCTCCGACGTCGAACGACCCGTCGCGCCGCGATCGGTAGTTGACCTGGGTCGTGTGGTTGGCGAAGCGCAGCGACGTGCTCTGGCGTGGGAGTCGGGCGTTGCGCCAGCCGCTCGGCACGTTCGCGAGCACCCCGGCATTCGCCCGGTTCACTCCCTGGAGCCACAGTGCGCCGGCGGCCGTCACCCAGCGCAGCTCCTCATCACTCAACTCAAGGGTGCGAGTCGGCTCGACGCGTTCGATGAAGTCGGTCGTCGTGTCGCCCGCGAGGAAGCGCTCGTGACGCAGCGTCGCGGCGAGGAAGTCGCGATTGGTGACCACGCCGCCCAGGTGCAGGCGTTCGAGTGCGAGGGCCAGCGTGGACGCGGCCCCGGCGCGCGTCGGCGCGTGCGCGATCACCTTGGCGAGCAGGGGGTCGAAGGAGACGCTGACGACCGAACCCCGGGTCACCCCTGATTCGAGGCGCACGTGTGGCTCGGCGGCCAGTTCGAACGCCACGAGGGTTCCCGTGGCCGGCAGGAAGCCGTTGGCCGGGTCTTCGGCGCAGAGACGGACCTCGATGGCGCAGCCGTCGAATCCGATGTCGTCCTGGACGTAACCGAGGGGTTCGCCCATGGCGATGCGCAGCTGCTCGCGCACCAGGTCGATGCCCGTGACCGCCTCGGTCACCGGGTGCTCCACCTGCAGACGGGTGTTGACCTCGAGGAAGTAGAACTCGCGGCTCTCGTCGTCGACGAGGAATTCGACGGTGCCGGCCGACTGGTAGCCGATCGATCGCGCGAGGTCGAGCGCCGCCACGCCCATGGCCGAGCGCATGGCCGCGTCCACGACCGGCGACGGTGACTCCTCCACGAGCTTCTGGTGGCGGCGCTGGATCGAACACTCACGTTCGCCGAGGTGGACCAGGTTGCCGTGGTGGTCGCCCAGTATCTGGACCTCGACGTGACGCGAACGCGCCACGTAGCGCTCAAGGAAGACCCGGTCGTCCCCGAAGCCGCTGGCCGCTTCGCGACGGGCGCCCGCGACGGCCTCGTCGAGCTGGGCGGCGTCGGTCACGATGCGCATGCCCTTGCCGCCGCCGCCGCCGACGGCCTTCACCATCAGCGGGTAACCGACGGAAGAGACGTCATTCGCGTCCTCGCTCGATGCGAGTATCGCGAGGCCCGCGTTGGCGGCCACGCGCTTGGCGGCCAGTTTGTCGCCCATCGCGGCGATGACCTCGGGGGAGGGGCCCACCCAGGTCAGCCCGGCCTCTTGGACCCGCGTGGCGAAGCCGGGGTTCTCCGCGAGGTAGCCGTAGCCGGGGTGGATTGCCTGCGCGCCGCTGCGCGCGGCGGCCCCGAGGATGGCGTCGGCGTCGAGGTAGCCGGTGGGCAGTCGGATGGCCTCGTCGGCATCAGCGACGAAGGGCGCGTTCTGGTCGGCGTCGACGTAGACCGCGACGCAGCGCACGCCCATGGACCGCGCGCCGCGGATGATCCGTCGGGCGATCTCGCCGCGATTGGCGATGAGGAGTGTCGTGAAGATCACAGGCGGAACACCCCGTAGCTCGTCGCGCCCTCGATGGGACGACTGCGAACGACGGAGAGACACAGTCCGAGCACGGTCCGGGTGTCGCGCGGATCGATGATGCCATCGTCGCTGATCGCCCCGGTCGCGGCGAGCGCGAGCGAGCCCTTCTCCTGCGCCTCCTCGACCATTGCGACGATCGCGCGGTCTTCTTCCTCGTCGAAGGGGATGCCCTTGCGCTCGGCCTGGCCCCTTCGAACCTGGGACATCACGCCGGCGATCTGCTTGGGACCCATGACCGCGATCTTCGCGGTGGGCCAGAGGAACGTGAACCGGTTGCCAAAGGCCCGGCCCGACATGCCGTAGGTGCCCGCGCCGTAGGACGAGCCGACGATCAGCGTGAGGTGGGGCACCGTCGAGTTGGTGACCGCGTTGAGCATCTGCGACCCCTTCTTGATGATGCCCTCGGCCTCGGCGTCCTTGCCCACCATGTAGCCCGTGATGTTCTGGATGAAGACCAGCGGCACGTCGATCTGGTTGCACAACTGGATGAACTGGCCCGCCTTCTCGGCGGCGCGAGGGTAGATGACGCCGTTGTTGCCCAAGACCCCGACCGGGTAGCCGTGGATGCTCGCCCAGCCGCAGACGATGGTGCCGCCGTAGCGGCTCTTGAACTCCTCGAAGCGCGACCCGTCGACGACGCGCGCGATGACGTCGCGCACGTCGACCGGCTGGCGCAGATCGCGACTCACGATGCCGAGCAGCTCATCGGCGTCGTACACGGGTTCGTCCACCTCTAGCGACGGTGCGGGCCCGCGCTTTCGCCAGTTCAGGTGCGACACGACCTCGCGGCACATGCGGATCGCGTCGCTTTCGTCCTCGGCGAAGTAGTCGCCGAGGCCCGAGACCTCCGCGTGCATCTGGGCGCCACCGAGCGTCTCGTCGTCGGACTCCTCACCGGTCGCCATCTTCACGAGGGGCGGGCCGGCGAGGAAGATCTTCGACTGGTCCTTCACGACGATGTTGTAGTCCGAGAGCCCCGGCTGGTAGGCGCCGCCGGCCGTGGAGGACCCGAAAACGACGCACACGGTGGGCACGCGCATCTTGGACAGCTCGATGAGGTCGTAGAAGAACCGGCCGCTCTCGGCGAAGTGGCCAGTGTGCATCCGCCCGCCGCCCCCGCCACCGGTGCCGCCGACACGCAGGTCGGCGCCGGCCGATTCGACGAAGCTGACGTAGGGGATCTGGTTGTCACGGGCTACCTCGAGTGCCCGCGCCCACTTCTTGGCCGAGTATGCGGTCAGCGCGCCGCCGAGGACGGTGGGGTCGTTGGCCATGATCACGCACTCGGTGCCGGCGATGACGCCAATGCCCACGATCATCCCGCCGCCCATGGCGTAGTCCGAGTCGTAGCCCGCCAGCGCGGAGATCTCGAGGAAGGGCGAGTCGGGGTCGAGCACGAGGGCGATCCGCTCGCGCGCGGGCATCTTGCCCCTCGAGCGCATCCGCTCCATCGCCTTCTCGCCGCCACCGGCCTCGGCCTCGTCGAGTAGTCCGTCGATAACCTCGAGCTGCTCGAGCATGTCGGCGCGGTTCTTCAGGAACTGATCTGAGGTCGTGTCGAGCCTCGAGTGGAAGGGGGGCGCCAGCAAGACTTGCTTCATGAGCCGATACTAGTAACGGCGCCGATCTGGGGTTTTGCCATGAGTG
>JADGOJ010000111.1 GCA_017883045.1 Acidimicrobiales bacterium | reverse complement strand
GTACCGGTGCGCCACGGTCTTCATGGTGCTGATCAGGTCGTTGTACTCGGGCCACGCGGGCTTGGTCTGGTAGCCCGAGTAGTTCCACTGCGCCCAGCTGGAGACCTGATTCCCGGTCGTGTTCAACCCGATCACCGTCGCCACGTGAGGCATCAGCCCCGGCACCGTCGTCGCGAGGCCCAGCACGATGACCGCCGCCGTGGCGCGCATCGTGCGACGCGCGACGCGCGGCTCGGTATCCTCGGCGTCGAGCTCTGCCAGCACGGAAAAGGCCCCCGGCGGCGATCCGTCGCCACTCGACACGGGTTCCAGGTCGTGGATCACCTCCTCGAAGTTCTCCTCGAGGAGGTGATCAACTTCGTCACGTTGGAGGGCGGTCTTGACTCCTTCGATGTACGCGAGCAGCCCGTGGCGGCCCCGCCTGGCGTGTTCGATCCAACGTGACAGGGTGTAGCCGAAGAGCCAGCCGACGCTGAGGTGGATCGTAATGAACCAGAACGGGACGATCCGCTCGTTCCAGATGACGCTCTGGGGGTCGAACACGAAAGCGCCGAACGACAGCACCACCAGCGTCGCGAGAATCATGCCGAGTCGGTCGCGCACGATGAAGGCCACGACGACCGCCACCAAGGCGAGCGAGATCACCCAACAGTCGCCGGCCACCCCGCCGGTCGCGTTGAACCAGCCGAGTGTCGTGAAGATCGCGCGCAGGGTGCTCACGTTGACGTTGGTGTAGCCCATGGAATTGGTCAGGTTCTGGGTCGTGAGGAACGTCAGTAGCCACCACGCTGACAGGGCGATCGAGAGCAGGCCCGCCCCGAAGGCGAAGCGGAACGGGCGCGCGTAGTCGCCGGCGACGAGCTCGTCGTTGGGGTCGCCGATCCCGCGGCGCTGCAAGAGCTCGAAGAGCACGAGAACCCCGACCGCGCCGATCGTGAAGAGCCACGGCAGGATGTGCGAGGCCAGGGTCGCGCTGAGGGCGAGTGCCGCGAACCAGTAGCCGCGCCCCGTCCGCACGCCGCGCGCGAAGAGCCCGATCGTGAGCAGGCTCAGGGCGAGCGAGAGCGAGAACGAGTACTCGCCCGCCATTGAGGAGAAGAGGTTGCCGCCGTCGATGGTGTACGAGGCGTCGAAGAGAAACGGCAGCGTCGCGATGGCCAGCGCCGCCGGCACCGGACGCGGCGCGCGAAAGAGCTTGGCCATGCAATAGGCCGCCACCGGCAGCAGCACCGATCCGATCACCGTCGCCAGCTTGAAGGCAACCGCGAGTCCGATGACGTAGCTGGCGAGGGTGGCGAAGAAGTCCGGCAACACGAAGTAGTAGGTGTAGGCCGGCATGCCGGCGAACCAGCCGGGGTACCACGGCGTCAGGTTGAAAAGGTTGCCCTGGCTCCGCAAGTACGCCGGCAGGGCGACGTGCGAACCAGTGTCGCCACCGGTGATCAGGCTCGACGAGAACAACAGGTTCGGGTGCAACTCCCAGACCGTGACGGCGATGACCGCGAGCACCGACGCAGCCTCGGCGAGGCGCAGCGGGGTCCAGAACTGGCGAAGGCGGCTCAACATCAGTGGCCCGCCCGCTGGGCGATCAACGCCACGATGGCGACACCGTTGAACGAGATGTGGGTCACAATCGCTGGGACGAGCCGGCGGGTGCGCGCCACCAGCACCGCGAGCACGACGCCGAGCAGCGCCAGCCCCGCGAACTGCACCCGCTCGGCGTGGGCGAGCGCGAAGAGCAGGGCGCTGACCACGACGCCGGTGACCACGGCGCGGCGCGAGTTGGCGCGCGCGCCGCCCTCGCTCAGGGCGCGAAAGAGGACCCCGCGAAAGAACCACTCCTCCATCACCGGGGCCACGACCAAGGTCATCACGACCAGAAGGGCGAAGGTGAGCCCGTGGGCCGATCCGAAGAGGTGGTGGACCGGTCGGTTCAGCTCGTGGGGGTGGAACGGGATGTAGGCCAGGTCGATCAGCAACTGACAGCCGACTCCGAGCGCGACGTAGCGGACATCGCCGACTCGCAGCCTCCACTGATGAGGTAGCGACCTGAGGTTGCCATGGGAGTGAGCGTAATAGATGGCCGCCGCGAGGCCGGTCCAGAGGCCAATGAGACCAAGGGCATTGGACCACCACGGCGGGGCGGTCGCGCGGCTCAGCTGGGACAGTCCGCCCGGGTAGTGGTTGAGCCACGCCGCGAGGGATACCAGCACGGTGGCCACGACCTGTCCGCCGAGAAAGCCTAGGAAGCCCGCCACCAGAATCGGCACCGCGCGAGGTCCGCTCGGGGTCTCGAGGTCGATGGGTGAGCTCACAAGGCCCAACGCTAACAAGCCGGCGGTTTTGCACGGGCCGCAGACTGCCTGTCGCAGTTGGCCTCTAGGCTGGATACGTGAATACGCCACCGGATGAGAAGAACAGCTTCAAGAGACTCCTGCCCGGTGGCGACAAGCCGATGGCGCCCGAGTCACGGCGCCGCCTCTTGACGATCGCCATCGTGGCGTTCGTGCTGGGAATCCTGATCATCCCGTCGCTCTTCTCGTCCAAGACCGTCAAGACCCTCTCGTACTCGACCCTGCTGCGCGACGCGCGCCACCAGGGCGTCGCCACGGCGATCATCAACAGCAACAGCGGCGTGATCTCGGGACAGTTGGCCAACGGGACGAACTACACCACCAACGGACCGGTGCCCGTGATCACCGCCGACATCACGACCCTTCGCACCACCGACAACGTCACGGTCACCTTCGCGAACCCGTCGAGTCTCCTCACCACGTTCCTGCCCTACATGGTCTGGATTCTCATCTTCGTGGGGTTCATGATGTTCGCGAGCCGCCAGGCCCGCGGCCAGATGAACGGCATGATGTCGGTCGGTCGTTCCAAGGCCAAGCAGTTCAACCAGGACCGTCCGAAGACCACGTTCGCCGACGTCGCCGGTTACTTCGGTGTCAAGCAGGAGATCAGCGAGGTCGTCGAGTTCCTGAAGAACCCGGCGCGCTACAAGGACATCGGCGCACTGATCCCCAAGGGGATCCTGCTCGTCGGTCCACCCGGTACCGGCAAGACCATGCTGGCCCGGGCCGTCGCCGGCGAGGCCGGCGTGCCCTTCTTCTCGGTGTCGGGCTCTGACTTCATGGAGATGTTCGTCGGCGTTGGAGCGAGCCGGGTACGCGACCTCTTCGCCACGGCGCGCAAGCAGGCCCCGGCGATCGTCTTCATCGACGAGATCGACTCGATCGGACGCAAGCGCGGCGCTGGCGTCGGCGGCGGCCACGACGAGCGCGAGCAGACCCTGAACCAGATGCTCAACGAGATGGACGGCTTCGACCCCTCCGAGGGCGTCGTGGTGATCGCCGCGACCAACCGTCCCGACGTGCTCGATACCGCGCTCCTGCGCCCCGGCCGCTTCGACCGACAGATCGTGGTGCCCCTGCCCGACCTCGACGAGCGTCTCCCCATCTTGCAGGTGCACGCGAAGAACAAGCCCCTCGACCCCTCGGTCAGCCTCGAAATGGTGGCGCGCGGCACGCCCGGGATGAGCGGCGCCGACCTGGCCAACCTCGTCAACGAAGCGGCCCTGCACGCGGTGCGCCGCCATTCGGCGGCGATCGGCATGGAGGACTTCGAGATGGCCCGCGACCGGGTGATGATGGGCCAGTTGCGCGACACCATGGTCCTGATGGACGAGGAGCGCGAGCGCATCGCCTTCCACGAGAGCGGTCACGCCCTGCTCGCCTACGTCCTCGACAAGACCGATCCTCTTCACAAGATCACGATCATCCCGCGCGGCATGGCGCTCGGCGTCACGATGACCCTGCCCGAAGAGGACCGCCACATCATGTCGCGCCAGCACCTCGAGGACTCGCTGTGCATGCGCATGGGCGGTCGCGTCGCCGAACTCTTGATCTACGGCGACCTCTCCACGGGCGCCGCCGACGACCTCCAGCGCAACACCGAACTGGCCCGTCGCATGGTCCGCGAGTGGGGGATGTCCAAGGAGATCGGCCCGATGGCGTGGGGCTCGAACAACCAGGTGTTCCTGGGCGAGGACCTCATGCACACCCGTGACTACTCGGACCACACGTCCCAGGTCATCGATGACGAGGTCGAGCGCATCCTCCGAGAGCAGGAGTCGCGCGCCATCGAGGTGCTGACCCTGCACCGTCGCGGACTCGAGGCACTGACCCGCGCGCTGCTCGAGCACGAGACCATCGACGGCGAGACCGCCGCCCAACTGATCGACGAGGCCCACGGCGAGCCGGTCCATCCCGAGGGCACCAAGACCGTCAGCGCGCTGGCCGGCGTCGGTGCGGCGTCGGCGGCGAGCCGGCGTTCCGCTCAGGTCGCGCCGACGGTGACCCCGCCGGGCTGGCAGCCGCCGACTCTACCGGCCGTCTAGCGGCGCCACCACCGCCGTTCCGCGCGCCGCGGTCGTCAGAATGAGCGCAACGAGCAACGTGGGACGAGGCGCCGTGACGATCACGAAGTTGCCCCTCATCGCCGGAAGGTAGAGGTTCTTCACGCTCTGGGTGGTGTGAGCGCCGATCTGCGCGGTCGCACCCGAGTGGTTCAGCACGTTGGTGAACTGCAGCGTGATCGACTGTGACGACGTATTGGTGACCGACGCCGCGTCGAAACCCGTGCCCGCGAAGTCCCCGATCAGGAACTCCGCTTCGGCCGTGCCCGGCGACGAGAGCGCGACGCCCGAGCCGCGCCCCGTCGCGAGCGAACTGAAGACCGGTGCACTCGACTGCAACTGCACGTCGGCGTAGCCCGCGGCCGGGATGGCGGGGTTCGGCGTGATCGACACCACGGCACTCATGTAGGGCCGCACGGTGACGGTCTGGGGTGCGATGGAGTACGGCGCCAAGCCGACGTTCAGCGTGACGTCGGCCGAATCCGGCCCGGGATTGGCGATGCGTACCTGTGCGGTGGCCTTGCCGGCCGTCGTCACCAGCGGGTACTGGGCCGTGGTCGACGCACTGGCGAGACCGGGGTAGAGCGACACCGTCGAACCCGAGAGTTGGACCCCGACGATGTCGAGCGCCCCCCGCACGACCTTGACGCGCACGCCGACGTTGGGGGTGCTCACGATCTGATCGCCCAGTTTCAGCTCGACCTGGGCGTGAGCGCCGACCGAGATGCCCTGGAACTTCGCCGGGGCCACGAACCCCGACTGCGAGAACGTCGACACGTTCAGCACCGCGGGCGTGGCGGTGGGGTTGTAGATGCTCAGCGCCGCGCTCGATCCGACGGTCGTGTCGAAGCCCGCGCCGTACCACTGGGTGACGCCCGCCGAGATGCACGGCGCCTCGGCGGTGTTGGTCGACGTGACCTCCGCTCCGACCACGCCTCCCCCACTGATCTGCGCCGCGACGGCGTAGCTGTTGCCGGCCAGGACCGCACTGGGGCGGATGGACTGGCTCTCGTGTGCCGCGATCGCGAGCTGCTTGGTCCAGGTCTTGCCGGCGTCCGAGACGACGGCGACCATGACGTCGCGCGTCGAGTCGGTCGTGTTGAGAAAGGTCACGCGACCCGACACGCCGCCCTTCACGCTCGACAGGCCGGTGCAGTAGAGCGCGGTCGACTCGGCGTGGCCGTCGACGGCGAGCCCTCCGGGCAAGGTCGAGGGATTCACCGAGGTCGAGAGCGAGCTCACCACG
>JADGOJ010000032.1 GCA_017883045.1 Acidimicrobiales bacterium | reverse complement strand
CGCCAGCTCTCCCAGGTGATCTTCCTCAGTTCGAGTCTCGTCTCGGCGCTGCTGATCAACTACTTCTCCGACGCGGCGAAGACCTCCAGCGCAGCCGCGGCTCGCGTATCGACCGTGTCGAGGACGACCGCTCCTGGTTCCGCCTCTTCGCAGCCGGCTTCGCCCTCGAAGATCGGGCGCAACGGGGCCGGCGGCGCCGGTCGTCCAGCGGCCAAGCCGAGTCGCGGTTCGGGCGCTTCGCGGACATCGAGTGCGGCGCCACCGGGAACGGCACCGAAGAGGGCGGCGGCGAGTGCATCGCCATCGAGATCGACCGCGCACCCAACGACACCGACGGCTGCGCCAGTAACCTCGGCTCCACCCACGACCGCGCCGGCGACGACCGTTCCCTACACACCGCCCACCACCGTGCCGGTGACCGTGACCACGGTCTGCACCACGTCGCCCTCGGGACAGACCGTGTGCCGCTAGGCGAAGCACGCGATGGCCCCGTCGAACGAGAGCCGGGCGTCCGCGGCAAGCGTCGCTAGAGGATCTTGATTTTTCTCCAGTTGTCACTCGATTGGGCCGACCTTGCTATTCGCCTGCAAGAGTTCATGACCAGCATTCAGCCAGTCGTTCGCGATTGAGGAGGCGTGATGGAGCTACTGCGCGCATTGGCATCGTGGGTCACCACCGGCGTGGTCACGCTCGGAGCCGCGGGGGGAATCGTCCTATCGAACATCGGCCCGTCGCCGTCGACTCCCATCGCGCTGGCTCCGACCGTCAGCCCGTCGATGGTCGCGTCGACGCCCCACGTCGCTCATCGGATCTCCGGCGCTGCGAGCTGGCCATCGACCGCTCCGTCGATACACGTCGCCGCGCTCTCAGTCAAGGGGACCACGCCGGGAGCGCCACCGGTCGTGGCCGAGACCCCCTCAACCACGGAACCATTGGAGACGACGACGACGTTCCCCGCAACGGCCCCCACCACCTCGCCACCGACCACCCAGCCGCCGACCACCCAGCCGCCTTCCTTCGTCGCAACCGTCGCCGTCTCGACGCCGCCTCCCGTCGTCGTCACCACCACGACCGTCCCTCAGCGCGATGGCGGCGGATCGGACGACTAGGCACGATCGTGACCTGAGGGAACATCCATGCGCTCCGCACTCCGCCCACCCCAGTTGCAGCGCCGTCGTCGCTTCGGACGCCTTCGTCGACTCTCGCAGGTGATCTTCCTCAGCTCCGGGCTCGTCTCTGCGCTGTTGGTCAACTACTTCGCGAACGTCGCAAAGGCCGCGGATGCCGCGAGTTCCACGACCGTCTCGTCAGCGACGGTGCCAGGGTCCCAGAGCAACGCACAACCGGGCGCCGGGACCGGGTCGGGTGCGACGCCAGGTGGCTCGAACAGTTCGCACCCGACGTCGGTGTCGGACGCGTCGTCCAGCGGAGCGACCACCGGTGGCGAGTCACGGACCGGTCACGCCTTGACCAGCCCGCCGTCTGTAACGACGTCGAATGCTTCGCCGAGCGGGGCTTCGTCGACCCGAGGCGCATCCCCCAACGGATCGACCACCGGTGGCGCGTCTCCATCGGGCCCGGCGTCGACCATCCCGGTGACGACGGCGCCGCCCGCATCAGCCTCGGCTCCGGCGCCAACCCCCGCGCCAACTCCAGCGTCAACGCCTACGCCGACGCCTGCGCCGGTAACCACCACCCCCTACGTACCCCCAACGACTGCGCCCGTCACCGTGACTACCGTGTGCACGACCACACCGTCGGGAAAGACGAAGTGCGTCTAGCCACTCCCATCGTCTTCGCGGAGGGAGTCAGGGTCGCGTCGAACACGGGCTCGTGGCTCCATCCGAACGCTCAGTCGCCAAACACTCGAACGGGCGAGCCGTAGACCTCGGGACGTCGAAAGTCCACCACCGCGATCTGGGCCCTTCGACGCGCGACCTCGTCGATGTCGATCGTGGCCACCAGGACCTCGGGTCCCTTGCTGCGGGCCTCGGCGAGCACCCCGCCCCAGGGGTCCACGATGAGAGAGTGGCCGAAGGTGGCGATCCCCTCGGCCGTCGTGCCCGCCTGGGCTGCCGCGACCACGTAGGCGTGGTTCTCGATGGCTCGCGATCGCACGAGCACCTCCCAGTGCGCCCTCCCCGTCGAGGCGTTGAAAGCGGCCGGAATAGCGAGCACTTGGGCCCCGTTCGCCACCAGGGCTTGGTACATCTCGGGGAACCTGACGTCGAAGCAGACCGAGAGCCCGAGTCGGAACTTGGGCAAGCTCGCCACGACCAGCTCGGCGCCCGCGGCGATCACGTCGGACTCTCGGTGCACGATCGCGCCAGGGACGTCGACGTCGAAGAGGTGCACCTTGCGATACGTGGCGACGATGCGTCCCTTCGAGTCGATGACCACGCTGGTGTTGAATGACTTGTCACGCTCTGGCGACGTCTCGAGCAAGCTGCCGAGGTGCAGCGTGACGCCACGCGACTTCGCGATCGCCGCCATCAGGTCCGTGGTCGGACCGGGGACGGTCTCGGCGACCTCGTTGAAACCACTTGCTGGCCCGAGGTAGTTGAAGTACTCGGGCAATTGGATGTACGCGGCCCCGCGCTCGGCCGCTTCGTGGACCAGGTGGACGGCGGCCTCCACGTTCGCCTGGGGATCCGAACCCGATGTGAGCTGAATCGCCGCGACGTTCACCAAGTTGCCCACCACCGATCTCCTCGCCGTTTGTCCTACGAGCAACTTACCGTCGGCGCGTCCAACGGCCGTGTTGGTCGAGCTCGTCTCGATGGCGACCTCGCGGCGCGGTGTTACGATCGCGGGCACGGAGGTCATTCATGCGCAGGATCCGGGTGGTCTCAGTGGCGACTGCCGTGGCGACCTATTGCCTCATCGTGCTGGGCAGCACCGTGCGCGTCACCAACTCGGGGATGGGTTGCCCGGGCTGGCCGCTCTGCAGCGGCAAGTACGGGCCGATCCACCGGTTCGGTCCTCTGATGGAGCAGTCCCACCGATATCTCGCCACGATCGTCACGATCCTCATCTTCACAACGGCGCTGCTCGTGTGGCGAGCCGGCCGCGACGCGAGCTACCTGCGCTGGCCCGCGGGACTCTCCGTGGGGGCGATTCTCGTGCAGGTCGTGCTCGGCGCTGTCACCGTCATAGCGAAGAACGCCGGGTGGACCGTCGCCGCCCACCTGCTGGTCGCCATGCTCTTCCTCGCCGTCGTCACGGTGACCGCCGTCGGATCGTTCTTGGGCTCGGAGCAGTCCTGGATGAGGCCACATCGCGTTGCCCGGCGTGCGTGGGGCGCCGTCGGAGGGCTGTTCTTAATCATCGTCTCAGGCTCGCTGGTCGTCGATGGTGGAGCAGAGTCCGTGTGCCGGTCCTGGCTCGTCTGTTCGGGCAGCCAGGCCTCGCAGAGTCTCATCACCCTCCAGCTCGTCCACCGTGGTGTCGTCATCATCGGCGCGACACTCGTGTCGACCTACCTCGTCTCGATCCTGCGATCCGCTTCGGCGCAACGATCACAGCGGGTATTCGCGGTGCTAGGACTGTGCCTGCTCGGGCTCCAGGTGATCGTCGGCATCTTCAACTCGGCGCTCGGCGCGCCGGCCGGCATCGCCGACTTGCACCTCGCAGTCGCGACCGCCCTGTGGGTCGTGGTCGTCGCGCTCAGCGACATGGCCGATGGAGCACCCGTCGCATCGACGGTTGCGTCCGCAACACTGGCTCGAGTCGGCCAGGCCGATCACCGCTGACGACAAGATGTCGATTCGAGACCGGCCGACGGCGCCGCTGAGCTCCAGACCGACCTGGACCGCATTCCACGAACAAGAGGCCGACCCACGCTGAAGGTCCGCGCCACGGACCGTGACGCATCGTCTTCGAATACCATGCCCATCAGCGCCACGCCAGCCACGCTTGGCGCACGGCATCGTTTCGGGGGCGTGGACGATCCGAGGAGTGACGGGCGAACCCCGCCTCAAGGATGCGACGTTCGCGAGCACGCAAGCACGCGGTCACATCGGATCGGGCCAATGACATCCCCGCAGTCCGTTCAGACGTCCCTGCCGAGGCGTGTCTTCGGGCGAGGTAAGTTGAAAATGAGCAGGAGGTTCGTGATGAGCGAAACCGTACAAGGACTTGTCGCAGTAGAAATTGCCCGCGATGAGGCGCGCGTCTGGCTGACCGGCGTGGAGAGCGGGACGAAACCCGAGCGGATCATGGCACCGAGTGAGATGAGTCGCCACCACCACGTCCGAGAGGCGCAGCATCACGGCGGCCACGACACTGACCACGACAGTTCCACGTTCTACGACTCGATCGCGTACGCGGTCGCCCCCGCCTCGCAGATCGTCCTGATCGGTCACGGCACGGGAAAGGCTGACTCGATGTTGAAGTTCACGCAGTTCCTCGAGCGCAAGCATCCCGACGTCGCCGCGAAGGTCGTCGGCGCGATTGACGCCGATATCGAAGCGCTCACGGACAACCAGATCCTCTCACTGATCCGCGACTGGTTCGACGGATACCACGAGTACCTGTGACGTCCGGCGCGCGGGGTTGACTCTGATCCGCGCGTTGCCACGGGCCTGACGAAGGCGTCGTCAACGGAGGTACGCTCGGTGCATGTCCGGCCACACGGCAGCACCCGATCGCTACTCGCAGACGCCCTATCGCCGAAGTGGACGAAGCGGTCTGTTGCTGCCGGCGATCTCGCTCGGACTGTGGCACAACTTCGGTGACGATCGCCCCATCGACGACCAGCGGGCCATCCTGCGCCGCGCGTTCGACCGGGGAGTCACCCACTTCGACCTCGCGAACAACTACGGCCCACCGTACGGCAGCGCCGAGATCAACTTCGGACGAATCCTTCGCGAGGACTTCTCATCACTGCGCGACGAGTTGGTCATCTCGACCAAGGCCGGATGGGACATGTGGCCAGGTCCCTACGGCGACTTGGGGTCGCGCAAGTATCTGTTGGCCAGTCTCGACCAGAGCCTCAAGCGGATGGGGGTCGACTACGTCGACATCTTCTATCACCACCACTTCGACGTCACGACGCCGCTCGAAGAGACCATGGGAGCCCTGGACACCGCGGTGCGCCAGGGCAAGGCCCTCTACGTCGGCGTCTCGTCCTACTCGGCCGAGCGCACCAGGCAGGCCGTGGGGATACTGCGCGATCTCGGCACGCCGCTCTTGATCCACCAGCCTTCGTATTCGATGCTCAACCGATGGATCGAGGACGGCCTGCTCGACGTCTTGGAGGAGGAGGGCGTGGGCTGCATCGCCTTCTCGCCCCTCGCCCAAGGCATGCTCACCGACCGCTACCTCGAGGGCGTCCCCGAGGGTTCGCGCGCCTCGAAGGGGACGTCGCTCCCGCTCGAGATGTTGAACCAAGCCAACCTCGCCCACGTGCGAGCGCTGGCCGACATCGCGGCGAAGCGCGGTCAACGACTCTCCCAGATGGCGCTCTCGTGGGCGCTGCGCGACCGGCGCGTGACGTCAGCGCTCATCGGCGCCAGCAGCGTCACACAATTGGATGAGAACCTCGACGCGCTCGCCAACCTGGACTTCACGACCGAGGAGTTGTCGTTGATCGACCAGCACGCCGTCGAGTGCGGCATCGACCTCTGGCGGGAACCTTCGACCAGCTAATCGCGCTGCGCAGTCACCGACCACCGTCGCGATCTAGAGGTTCTGCTGCATCTCCTCGATCTCGATCATCTGCGCGTGGCGGTCGAGCTTGCTGGGCATTTTGAAGTAAGGGTTGCCCTTGGCCCAGTAGTAGAACATCGGTATCAGACCGAGCGCCATGGCGCCCAGCCCGACGAACAGCGTGGTGGCGTTGAGGCCGGGGATCACCTGGTAGAAGATGAAGCCCATGAAGACGGCACCGGCCAGCGGCCAGAGCCCCATGAAGATGAAGTTCCCGACCGAGAGGAAGAGCTGGCGACGGTAGAGGATCACGACCGAGAGTCCCGCGAGCCCGTAGTAGATGCAGATCTGCAGACCGATGGCGTTGAAGCCGTCGGTCAGGATGTTCGCTACCGAGCCGACGTACTGACTGCCCACGAAGAGCGCCAGCGAGATGATCGTCACCGTCACCGTGGCGACGATGGGTGTCTTGCGCTCGGAGTGAACATTCCCGAGGGCCTTGGGCAGCGTGTGGTCGCGTCCCATGGTGAACAACGTGCGCGTCACCTGGATCAGCGTCGTTTCGAGCGTCGCGACCGTGGACAACAGCACTGCAATGACGATCAACTTGCCGCCCGTTCCGTGCCACACGGCTTGGCCCAGCACGGCCAAGATGTCGGCGGCGTTGTTCGAGTTCTGCAGCTGACCCGCCGTCAGCACCATGTTCGTGGCCACGGTGAAGACTTCGAACAGCAAGAAGACGACGATGGTGCCGAGGATCCCACCGAGACCAGATGTGGTCGGCGGCTGCTTCGTCTCCTCGTTGAGGTTGGCCGTGACGTCCCAGCCCCAGTAGTAGAAGGCCGCGAGCAGGGCGCCCGCCACGAAGCCCGATGAGCCGTGCGCGTGGAAGATCGACGGCGAGAACCAGTGCCACGAGAACTGCGTCACGTGGTGGGCGTGGAAGATCGCCAGTGCCGCGAACAAGAGCAGGAGGAACACCTCGATACACGACATGATGATCTGCACCGTCACGGTCACCGTCACCCCGGCGGCCACGGCACCCACCATGAGCAAGAAGAAGACGGCGCCGAAGATGGTGATGAGCGACTTGTTGGAGGCGGCGGAGTTCGAGAAGAGGCTCAGCACACTCGAACCGGCGGGGAACGTGGCGATCACCATGAAGATCAGGGCCGAGACGACGAGCGCCCAGCCCGAGAGGTAGCCGAGCACCGGGTGCAGCGCACGGCGCACCCACGAGTAGGCCGCGCCCGCGTGCGAATCGTCCTTGCTCAGGTAACTGAACGCGAAGACGATGCCGAACATGAAGAAGCCGCAGTACAAGAGTGCGGCCGGGCCGCCGTAGAGGACCGCACCGAACAGCGCGGTCGTCGTCGCGGCGATCGAGTAGCCAGGGGCGGAGCCGGCGATGCCCATGATGGCCGAGTCGAAGAGTCCCAGGACGTTCGCACGAAGTTTGTGCTCGTGCTCTTCAACCGCTGGCTCACTCAAGGCGTCAGTCACGACTACCTCTTTCTGGTGGAGAATCACCTTCAGGGAATATTTTGGGTACAGAAATGTAACATGCTGGCGGCTCCGACCGCGGCGATCTGAACCCATGCAGGCACTGCCCTCACGAGAGGAAGGGCGGTCAGGTGGGATATGGGCCGGAACCCATCGGTACAACGCCCGAGATCGATGTGCTGGCGCGCTTGGTGCAGACCGAAGTCTTCAGTGCCAGCCACCAGCCGCCGACCCCCGCCAGACCGATGTCCAGGCTCTGCGCCTTCCTCGGGACACAGGCCGAAGGCGGGTAGTTGCCCGTCTCGCCGACGCCGAAGGCGGCGCTCGCCCGCTGCCCGGGCGCGAGACGAATGGGATTGCCGTAGCCCGAGGACGACATGTCGAGGCGGCGCGCCGGCGGGCCCACGTTGACCCGCGCCACGTTCTCTTGTGCCCCGGTGGTTGGCTGAACCGACGGGATTCCCGACACCGCGCAGGCGACACGACCCACGTTGGTGAAACGCAGTGGGTAGTAGATGGTCCCCGCCGCTCCATTGGCGGCACCCACCGTGACCCTGATGGACGCGCTCGTGCACCGGGCGGGCCCAGGGAACGCGGGCGCCGAGACCGTGGTCCACTGCGTCGTGCCGCCGATGCAGACACCGACGGTCTGCTTGAGTGGAGTCGCTGCTTGACCGCCGTCGGGAGTGATCAACCGGATCGAGGTCGCCGCCTGCTGCTTGCAGAGAACGCCTTCCATTGTGGTCACGCTCACTACGACCTGGAACGTGTCGTAGAGGTTCGTGGTGGCCGCAGCGATCGAATGCGAACGCGGCGGCCCGATTGGCGCGCCATTGGCAGCAAGGAACTGGTAGCCGAACGCACTCGACCATCGACACGAGGGAAAGTACCGGTTCGTAAGAACGAGTCGCACCGTCGTGCCGCCCGGACGCGATGACACCGAACTCGACCCGGAGACGTGCTTGGCCGAGCACAGGGGCGCCGACGGACTCGCCCAGGCCGCGGTGGTCGTCGATCCGGCGATTCCGGCGATGGCCGAGACGAGTGCCAGCGCACCAGTCAGGCGAAAGAGCCGCTGAGCACTCATGGACACGGTCTACACCAAATCCAAGGCGCCAGACGCCAGTGGGGGTCGTTTCCACGACCGTCGGACAGCGCCCGGCGTCGGACAGGGACCGGCCACCGGCTGGCCAGTACCCGTTGGCCGTCAGTTGCGGCACCGCGTCGACGGGGGTACGACGCGAACGCCACTAAAATTGATTCCTAGTCGCAGATCCCTACGATTCAGCCTTCAAACGAAAGTCTCATTGCGTGCCAGCCTTTCAGCGTTTCGATCTCGACGGAACCGCCAACCACGTCGTCATCACCGACCGGGAGATGAAGCGCCGTTGGGCCTCGTTCCACGGTGACATGCGCGCAATGTCGGGCACCCTGCTCCAGCGCACCCTGGGGCGGATCCTGGGCGAGGACACCATTCGCTACAAGTCCGCTCGACTGTTCGGCCGCCCGCTGCTGCGCACCGTGCGCAGGATGCGGTCACTACCCCAGAAGACCGAACCGGTGCCGGCTCCATCCTCCTTCGCCACGACGGCTTCGACCATCTTCCCCGCAAACTACAAGCCGAGGTTCGCCCAGATGTACGTCAATCGGGCCTCGTCGGTTCCGAGGGTGGACGACGTCGCCGTCGTGGTCGTGAACGAGGCGGCATCGTCGCCGACCGCCGTGATCGACTCGCTCAACGAGACCCTCGACGCGACGACCTCGACGTGGCTCCTGCTGATTGACGCCACCTGCACGGCCTCGCAGCGCATCACGACGGTGACCGCGCTCCTCGGACGCGCCACCCCCGAGGACGACGTGGTCTTCGCCGACGAGACCGGCCCGAACGAGTTCACGCCCATCTTCAAGAGCCCGTCCGTCGGGCCGCACACGCTGCTGAGCTACAACCTCGTCGGGCGCCCCGCGCTGTTGCGCGTGTCGACGCTGCAGCGCGTCGGCGGGTTCTGCGCCGACGCCGGCCGGGCCTTCGAACACGACGCGTACCTGCGTCTGAGTGAGTCGGGCGCGACGTTCCGCCACGTGTCGCTCGTTCTGCCGGCCGGCCGGCCGGAACTGGCGTTTTCCGCCTCGCACATCAACGACGCCACCTGTCGGGTGGTGCAGGCCGCCCTCGACCGGCGCGGCTGGTCGGGCCAGGTGGTGCCCGGGGCGCTCGACGGCGTGGTCCGCTGGATCCTCGACCCGCCCTCTCCCGAGCCCTCGATCGACATCATCATCCCCACGCGCGACCGCATCGACCTCGTGCGCCAGTGCATCGAGGCGATCGAGGAGAAGACGACGTACCAGAACTACGACATCGTGATCCTTGACAACGACTCGATCCTGCCCGAGACGCTCGAGTACTTCGCGAGCACGAAGTACCGAGTGGTGCCGTGCCCCGGACCCTTCAACTACGCGCACATCGTGAATCGGGGCATCAGCCACTCGATCGCCGACTACGTCGTGACCCTCAATAACGACACGATCCTCGTCACCCCCGATTGGCTCGAGCGGATGGTGTCACTGGCCTCGTTGCCCGAGGTCGGGATCGTGGGCGCCTGTCTCTTGGACCAGGACGGACGACGTGAGCACGAGAGCATCATCATCGCCCCGTACCCTCAGCACCTGCGCACCGATTCCAACTATCCCCACGTCGATCAGTTCACCGTCGCGGTGCGCGACGTCGCCGCGGTCACGGGCGCGGTGCAGATGGTGAGCCGCGGATTCTGGGAGTCCCTCGGGGGCATGGACGAACTCTTGAAGGTCACCATGAATGACGTCGACATCTGCCTGCGCAGCCAGCTCGAGGGTCGTTACGTGCTCTACATCCCCGACGTCCAGCTGTACCACCACGTCAGCTCGTCGCGAGGCGACCTCGATCCGCTCGACGATCGCAATCGATTCATCAGGCGATGGGACATCTTCGGCACCTTCCGAGACCCCTACTTCCCCGAGGCGCTGCTGCTCCTGGGCGAGACCATCTACTACCTGCCCCGCTGACATTCGACCGTCGAAGGCGAGCGTCGCTTGTAGCCTGATGACGTGAGGTCCCAACCGGCGCGGGCCACCATACGTCCGGCGCCACTGGCCATCGAGGCGAGGTGAGCGTCACCCTGTTCGGAGTGCTCGCGGTCGGCTTCATGATGGCGATGTACGCGCTCGAGGCCCGGGGACGCCTCTTCATCCTGCTCTTCGCACTGGGCTGCGTCCTGTCGAGCATCTACGGCTTCGCGAGCGGAGCCTGGCCCTTCGGCGTGGTCGAAGGTCTGTGGACCCTGATCGCGCTTCGCCGGTGGCACGTCGGCCGATGAGCCGACTGCGCGCGCTGGTCGTCGCGTCGCTCGTCACCACGTTGTCGAGCGTGTCGCCCGCACTCGCGACGACCCCGCCGGGCGACCTGCCCCAGACCAACGTCAGGCCGTCCCTCGGCGCACCGCTCACCCGCCAGATGCGCACGCTCTTCCAAGCGATCGCGTCCGATTCGCACACCCTCGGCGCGACGGTCTTCTTCCCCCGCGCGGCCTACCTGCGCATGAAGGCGGGCGTGATCCCCTACCCCGCGAGCGACTACGCCGGGCGACTCGTCGCCTTCTTCAACCTCGACCTCGCCGCCTACCACCAACGGCTCTTCACGAGGTCGACAACCACCTTCGTTCGCGTGAACGCCAATCCCCGTCAGGTCGCGTGGATAGCCCCGGGCGCGTGCGAGAACCGGATCGGCTACTGGTACTTGCCGCGAGCGCGCCTGGTGCTGCTGCGCCGTGACGTCATCGTGTCCGTGGCCATCGCGTCGATGATCTCGTGGCGCGGCGTCTGGTACGTCATCCACCTGGGTCCGAACCCCCGTCCGGTCGACGTGGGGACCGTCGACGACTTCGAAGTTGGTCCGGGGACCCCCGGTCCACCCGGCGGCTGCTAGCTAGCCGGCGCGCGGCCGCGCGATCGCGCCATCCGGCGCGATCGTCGCCGCGGCGGCGCCGAAGTCCTGGCTCGACAGCTGGTTCACGAACGAGGCGGCGGCTCGGGTCGGGTCGACGAACGGCTGACCTGACGCGCTCAGCGCCACCGAGGTGAAGCGCCCCGAGACGAACGTCCCGGTCGCGCTGAGCGTCACGTGCAGGATCGCCGAGAGCCGCATGGCGCCAGCCGTGGCGAAGTCGTAGTAGTTGGCGAAGTCACCCAGGCTGTAGTCAATGAGGTGGCCCCGGTACCACTCCATGCCGCGCAGCACGTGCGGTCCACTCGCCACCACGAGGTCCGCCCCGTCGTCGATGGCGGCGTGGGCGAACGCGTAGGGATTGCCGCGATTCTCACCGACGTACGTCTCGGTCGCGCGCGTCACGTGGTCAGCCGAACTGCCCTCGGCCCCGGCGTGCATGTACACGACGACCACGTCGGCAATTTGCCTGGCCCGCGCGATCAACTGCGCCGCCGCCGGCAAGTTGAGGAGGTTGTTGGTGTTCCAGTACGGTGCGAAGTCGACGAAGGCGACCCTGGTCGAACCTTCGCGAACGACGCCAATCTGTCCGGGCAGACCGGCCTGCACGATCCCGGCCGCGGCCAACGCGGACGAGGTGTCCGACACGCCCTGGGCACCGAAGTCGTGGGAGTGGTTGTTGGCGCTGTTGAGCACCGTGAAGCCCGCGTCACGGTAGACCGAGGCGAACGACGTGGGAACGCGAAAGGCGTAGCACTGGCTGGGCGAGGACGCGCACTTGGAGGTCGTGGCGTTGGTAATCGTGCCCTCGAGATTGCCAAAGACGATCGGCGCGGCGAGCGCCGACCTGATCGGCTGGAGGTACGTGGCGGGGTTCGCGGGTAGTTGTGGTTCATTGCCCAGTTCGCTGTCACCGGCCACCGACAGCGTGACGCTCGCTGGCACCGTCGTGGTCGTCGTGGCGGCGACGACCGTGGTCGTGGTCGTGGTCGGAGGTGTCGTCCCGAGCCCGTCGACCGAGCCCACGGCGGCCGCGGAGATCGCGATCAGGCCCGCCCCGCCCCACAGGGCGTAGCGCCGGGGCGCGGCGGTCCGCGCGGGCCTTCGAGAGTGCCTGGCTACCACGGCTGGGGCTCACCGCGACGTCGCGACGCGAAGACCGCGAAGAAGTCCTTCGTGCTCGAGTAGAGGAATCGGGCCGCGATCTGGTTGGGGTTGGGCACGAAGAGCGACGGATTGCGCGCCCCGCTCGCGCCGTAGGTGACGAGGATCGGCCACTCGGGGTTGATGTCGAGCTCCATCGCGCGCACCACGTGGAGCCGGACCATCACCGCGGCCATCCCCGCCGCCGTCTGATCCGCCGCGGCGGCGTAGATGAGGTTGCCCCGTGCGTCGACGCCGATCGCCGTGCGCCACACCGCGGGCGCGCCATGCAGGGTCAGTCCCCAGAGCGCGTTGTTCGCGCTGAGCGGCGTCGCGGACCCGTTGTTCACGAGCAGCGGGAGGTTCTGGCGGGCCATCACGACCGTGGGACCGGGACGCGCGGCGCCAGTCCAACGAACGACGTCGATCCGGCCATTGGAGTAGCGCACCACCGTGGCGAGTCCCTTGATCATCGGGAAGTACAGCGTGCGGTTCACGTAGAAGCCGGCGGCCGCGTCGGACTCGTAGAAGCCCGAGTTGAAGGTCGCGAGCAGTCGGGAGCGGCCCGACAGTGGCACCATCATGGGACCGCGGTCGAGGTTGGTCGGCCCCGGTCCCTTGTAGCCCGGGTAGAGGGCGAGGGCGGTCGACGAGGTGCGGATCCACGCGGCGTACGCCATGACCGATGGGGCCCGAGGCGACGGCGCGAACGTCGTCGTATAGATCGCCGGCGGACCCGCGAGCCACGTGTCCATCGCCCGCCAGGGGCGACAGGCGCCGACGCACACGGGCGAAGGCTTGGCGATGGTCGTCGTCGTCACCACCGAGCTCGTCGAGGTGGTGGTCGACGCGTCGGCGCGAGAAACCCACGACTGGATTGCGGGGCCCGCCACGGCGACGAGGACCGCCGCGAGCCTTACGAACACCGACTTGCGCATGGCCCTCTCTCGACTGGTTGCACGCTCAATCCTAGGTACTGAGGCCGTCGTCCTCAGTTCACGCTGCGCGCGACGGCGCGTGCGATACCTTGCAGGGAGAGCTGGAGGGGTGATCGTGTTGTCTCGAGGAGCATGGGGCCGCTGGAGGGCGCGATGACGAACCGGATCGACGAGATCGACCTGTCCAAGTCGCTCACCCACGAGGAGTCCGAGCGTCGGATCCTGGTGGCCCAACGCCGGCTCACCCAGCTGCGACTGTTCACCGCCGGGCTCTTGGAGCCCGGCACCGTCGGGCCAGGGCTACTCGTGCTCTTCGAAGGATTCGACGCCGCCGGCAAGGGCGGGGCGATCCGACGACTCACCGCGAGCATCGACCCGCGTCACGTGCGGGTGGTGCCCATTGGCCCGCCCACACCCGAGGAGCTGAGCCATCACTACCTATGGCGGTTCCAGGGCGACATCCCCGGCAAGAGCGAGATGACGGTCTACGACCGCTCGTGGTACGGACGGATGTTGATCGAACGGGTCGATGGGCTGATCGACCCAGCGGCGGTGAAGCGCGCTGCCGCGGAGATCGTCGACTTCGAGACGATGCTCGTCGACGACAGCGTGACGCTCGTCAAGTTCTGGCTCCACATCTCGGACCACGAACAACTCGTTCGCTTCAACGACCGCGCCAACGACCCGCTGAAGCAGTGGAAGCTCACCACGGACGACTGGCACAACCGTGAGAAGCGTCCGGCGTACCTCGAGGCGCTGCGCGACATGGTCGAATGGACCGATCACCCCCACGCCCACTGGGACCTCATCGCCGCCGAGGACAAGCACTACACGCGCGTCGCCGTGCTCGAGACCTTGATCGAGCGCTGGGTCCACGACCTCGAGCGGCGGGGCTACGCCGTGCCCAAGGCCCACGGCGGCGACTACCTGCGCTAGGTTCGCGCAACATCGGCACATCTGGAACACTGAGGTGATGACTTCTCGCTACGGCATCACCATCCCCTTCGACGGGGTCACACTCGCCGAGCACCAGGAGTGGTTTCATCGCCTGGCCGACCTGGGCTATACCGACGTCTGGACCGCCGAGGTCGACGGGGTCGACGGGTTCACTCCCCTCGTGCTCGCCGCCGCCTGGGAGCAGCGCCTCAACCTGGGGGTGGCGGTCACTCCGGTCTTCACCCGAGGGGCGGGGCTGCTCGCGATGAGCATCGCCGCGCTCGCCGAGGTGGCCGGAGGGCGCTTCACGATGGGGCTCGGCGCCTCGAGCGAGCCGGTCGTGCAGCGCTGGAACGGCGTCAAGTACGAAAAGCCCTACGCGCGCACCCGCGACGTGCTGCGCTTCGTGAAGCGCGCGCTCGACGGCGAGAAGATCGACGAGGTCTTCGAGACCTTCGAGGTCCACGGCTTCAAGCTCTCGCGGCCCGTCACCGAACGTCCACCGATCCTGCTCGGGGCGTTGCGACCGGGGATGCTGCGCCTGGCCGGCAACGAGGCCGACGGCGCCATCTTGAACTGGCTGGCGGCGAGTGACGTCGCGCAGTGTCGCGCCGAAGTCGGCGAGGGCAAGACCATCGCCGCGCGGCTCTTCGTCATCCCGACCGAGGACTCCGACACCGCCCGATTCATCGGGCGCCGGATGATCTCGTCGTACCTGACGGTCAACGCCTACGCCGAGTTCCACCGCTGGCTCGGGCGCACCGAGGCTCTCCAGCCGATGTGGGACGCGTGGGCGGCCGGTGATCGCAAACTGGCCAACGAGGTCATCCCCGATTCGGTCGTCGACGAGTTGATCATCCACGGCTCCTACGACCAGTGCCGCGAGCACGTGCAGCGCTTCGTCGACGCCGGCGTGCAGGTCCCCACGCTCGCCATCGTCCCCTTCGGCCTCGATCTGCGTGCCGCGGTCGAGGGCCTCGCTCCGCGCTAGACGCCCTCGGCCTCGAGGAACTCGAGCTGGGCGGCGAACTTCTCGCGGGCGGCCTTCTCTCTCACGGGGATGAACTGCGTGGGAACCTCGCTCGGCGTGTACCCCTTCAACGCGTGGCGCGCGACGGTCTGACGGTGCACCTCGTCGGGACCGTCGTAGATCCGCGCGGCCCTCGCCCAGCGGTACATGGCCTCGAGGGGCATGTCCGAGGAGTAGCCGAGTGCACCGTAGGTCTGGATCGCGCGGTCGATGACGTTGTGCAACACGGTGGCGCCGTAGTACTTGATCATCGCGATCTCGTCACGCGACGCCGATGCGCCCACCTGGTCCATCTTCCAGGCGGCGTGCAGGGTCATCAGGCGCGCCGCGTGCATCTCGGCGCGCGAGTCCGCGATCCAGTTCAGCACGGTCTGCTTCTCGGCGAGCAGCGACCCGTGGGTGTAACGGCTGAGAGCGCGCTCGCACATCATGTCGAAGGCCCGCTGGGACTGTCCGAGCCATCGCATGCAGTGGTGGATGCGTCCCGGCCCGAGCCGCGCCTGGGCGAGCAGGAAACCCGAACCCTCGGGGCCGATCAGGTGGTCGGCCGGGACGCGCACGTCCTCGTAGAGGATCTCGGCGTGGTTGCCGAAGCGCCCGTAATGGATCTCGGGGTCGTCCATGGAACCGACGTCGCGCACGATGGTGACGCCCGGCGTGTTCACCGGCACGACGAACATCGAGGAGCCCTGGTACGGGTGGACGTCGGGGTTCGTCACCGCCATCACCACGAGGATGTCCGCGACCGAGCCGTTGGTCGTGTACCACTTGTGGCCGTTGATCACCCATTCGCCACCGTCTTTGACGGCGCGCGACTTGAGCAGGCGCGGGTCGCTGCCGGCGGTCTCGGGCTCGGTCATCGAGAAGCCCGAGCGCATCGTGCCGTTCAGCAGGGGGGTCAGCCAGCGTTCGCGGATGTAGTGCTGGCCCGTCATCTCCATCCCGGCGGCCAAGAGCTCCGCGTTGCCGCTGTCGGGGGCGTTGTTGCCAAAGACGACCGGGCCGTAGGGCGTCTGGCCGAGGATCTCGTGCATCAGGCCGAGGCGCACCTGCCCGAAGCCCATCCCGCCGAGGTCGGCGGGCAGGTGCGCGGCCCACAGTCCGTGCTCTCGGACCTGATCCTGGAGCGGCTTCATTAGCTTGACGAGCTGGTCGTGGGTCAGGTTCAGCGTCTCGAGAGGGAAGATCTCCTCTCTCACGAAGGTCCGCATCCAGGCGAGCTGCTCCTCGAACTCCGGTTCCGTCTCAAAGTCCCACGCCATGGAAGTCCTCCCTGTTGGCACCACTCTACGCTGCGCCAAAATCGTCGGCGAAGGGGCGGACCCGTGACTCCTACACTGTTGTCGGCAACGGATCGGAGCACCATGGCCAAGGGCACGAAGTCCCCGAAGAAGGTGAGGATCGGTGTCGTCGACACCATGTTCGCCCGCTACGACATGGGAGCGGCAGCGCGCGCCGAGCTCGCCGCGTGCCCCGGGTACGGAGAGAGGTTCACCGTCGTCGCACGCACCGTGCCGGGCTTCAAGGACCTCGCCGTCGCTGCGAAGAACCTGATCGAGAAGGACGGCTGCTCGATCGTCGTGGCCCTCGGCATGCCCGGCAAGGCCCCGATCGACAAGCAGTGCGCCCACGAGGCGGCCCTCGGCATCATGCAGGCGCAGTTGATGACCTCGACGCCGATCCTCGAGGTGTTCGTCCACGAGGACGAGGCCGACGACCCCAAGGTCCTCGAGTCGGTCTTCGAGAACCGCTCGCGCAAGCACGCCCGCAACGCCTACTGGATGCTGTTCGAGCCCGAGCAGCTGTCGCGGCGCGCGGGCCAGGGCATCCGTCAGGGCTTCGACGACGCCGGTCCGCTCGTCCCCTAGGACGAATCGGTCATTCTCGCGCGTTCTGTATGCTCGCCAAGGTAATCCTGCTGTAACCCCGAGGAGGACCCCATGCCCGAAGCCGTCATCGTCGCCACCGGGCGCACCCCGATCGGGCGCGCCTTCAAGGGTTCGCTCGTGGACATGCGCCCCGACGACCTCACCGCGCTCGTCGTGCGTGCGGTGCTCGCGAAGGTCCCCCAGCTCGACCCCCACAGCGTCGAGGACCTCATGGTCGGCTGCGGCCAGCCGGCCGGCGAGTCGGGCTTCAACGTGGCCCGGGTCGCGGCGCTGCTCGCCGGGCTCGACAACGTCCCCGGTGTCACGGTCAACCGCTACTGCTCGTCGTCGCTCCAGACCATCCGCATGGCCGCGCACGCCATCCGCTCGGGCGAGGGCGACGTCTTCATCGCCGCCGGCGTGGAGACCGTGTCTCGCTTCGCCAGTGGCGCCTCTGACTCGGGCAAGGCCACCAACCCCCTCTTCGCCGACGCCATGGCCCGCACGCAGCAACGCTCCGAGCGCGTCACCGAGCCCTGGACCGCCCAGCCCGGGTTGCCCGACATCTACATCGCCATGGGCCAGACGGCGGAGAACGTTGCCGAGTACGAGAAGGTCTCGCGCCTGGAGATGGACGAGTTCGCCGTGCGCAGCCAAGCGCTCGCCGTAGCCCACCAGGAGAACGGCTTCTTCGAGCGGGAAATCATCCCGGTCACCCTGCCCGACGGCACCGTGGTGTCACGCGACGACGGTCCGCGGGCCGGCACGACCCTCGAGCGCCTCTCGACACTGCAGCCGGTCTTTCGCGAGGGTGGCTCGATCACGGCCGGCAACGCCTGCCCCCTGAACGACGGCGCCGCCGCGGTCATCGTGATGAGCGACACCCGCGCCAAGGAGCTGGGCATCAAGCCGCTCGCGCGCATCGTCGCCAGTGGCGTGAGCGGACTGAACCCCGAGATCATGGGGCTCGGCCCCATCGAGGCGTGCCGTCAGGCCATGGGGCGCGCGGGCATGACGATCGACGACATCGACCTCGTCGAGATCAACGAGGCCTTCGCCGCCCAGGTGCTGCCCAGCGCCAAGCACCTCGGGATCACGCTGGACAAGTTGAACATCCGCGGGGGCGCGATCGCACTCGGCCACCCCTTCGGGATGACCGGCGCTCGCATCATGACCACGCTGTTGAACTCGCTCGAGGACTCCGGACTGCGCTTCGGCATGGAGACGATGTGCGTCGGCGGCGGCCAGGGGATGGCGATGATCGTCGAGCGTCTCGACTGAGCGTCTCGCAGGACCGCTCTGGAGTGCGCCGCGTGAAGGCGCCGGCCTAGCGCCCGGTTCGCACCGCGCCGGGGTCGTTGGTCCAGGAGAGGTGTTCGGCATCGGTCGCCTCGCGGCACTCGTCGGGCAGCAGCACCGCGATCGAGTCGCGAACCTGATAGACCACGCGACGACGAGGGTTGTAGAGGACATTGTCGCTCGGCACGTAGAGCAGCTCGCCGTGGTCCACCGGGTCCTCGAGCAACGCGAGCAGGAAACGGTCGAGCGCCATCGGGCTACTTCCCCTCGATCATGGCGACGACCTCGCGCACGCGGGCCGCGCACTCTTCTTCGTTCGGCGCCTCGACGTTCAGGCGCAGCAGCGGCTCGGTGTTCGACGGGCGCAGGTTGAACCACCACGTGCCATAGTCCGCGGTCAATCCGTCGAGCAGGTCGACGTCGACGCCCTCGGACGCCAACCGCGCGGCGATGGCCGCCACCGTCGCCGCGGGGCTGTCCACCCGGGTGTTGATCTCACCCGACGCGGCGTAGCGGTTGAAGGGGCGCGCCAGCTCCGAGAGCGGCACCGAGGCGCCGCAGAGCAGTTCGAGCACGATCATCGCCGTGATGATGCCCGAGTCCGCCCGGTAGTTGTCGCGAAAGTAGTAGTGGCCCGAGTGCTCGCCGCCGAAGACGGCGCCGGTGTCGGCCATGACCTGCTTGATGTAGCTGTGGCCGACCCTCGTCCTCACCCCGACCCCGCCGTTCTCGGCGATGACCTCGGGCACGGACTTCGAGCAGATCAGGTTGTACAGGATCGTCGCGCCGGGACTGCGCCGCAGCATCACCGCGGCGACCATCGCCGTCGTGGTCGAGCCACTGATCGGCTGGGCCTTCTCGTCGATCAGGAAGACCCGGTCGGCGTCACCGTCGAAGGCGAGGCCGATGTCGGCACCGCTGTCGAGCACGCGGCGCTGGAGGTCGACGAGGTTGTCGGGGTTGAGCGGGTCGGCCGGGTGGTTGGGGAAGGTCCCGTCGAGCTCGGCGTACATGATCTCGACCTCGAAGGGCAGCCCGGCGAAGACCTTGGGCGCGATGAAGCCCCCCATGCCGTTGGCGGTGTCACACAGGATCCTCAGCGGGCGGAGCGCCGAGAGGTCGACGAACGAATGAACGTGCGCGACCCACTCGTCCATCAGGTCCAGCGACTCCATGGGCGCGAGGGCGCCCGAGGCCGGTCGGTCGTAGAACTTGTTGGTCAGCGCCTCGATCTCGACGAGGCCGGTCTCGACGCCGATCGGGCGCGCCCCGGCGAGGCAGAGCTTGATCCCGTTGTACTGGGCCGGATTGTGCGAGGCCGTGAACATGGCCCCGGGCGTGTCGAGGTGGCCGGTCGCGAAGTACAGGAAGTCCGTCGAGGCGAGGCCGAGGTCGGTGACCTCGACGCCCACCGACCGAACGCCCTCGGCGAAGGCGTCACAGAGCGCCACCCCCGAGGGGCGCATGTCGCGCGCGACCACGACGCGCGGCGCCGCGACGTGGGTGGCGAAGGCCGAACCGACGGCGCGGGCCAGTCGTTCGTCGATCTGGTCCGGGTACGTTCCTCGGATGTCGTAAGCCTTGAAGATCTGGGTCGTATCCACGACTCTTCACTCTACTTGCGCAGGAATCCACGCCTTCTGAGAGCGAACCAGAGGGTCGCGAAGCCGGCCAGGGTCGCCAGATCGCTGATGATGTTGCCGACCGTCAGGGCCGGCGAGCTGGCGTAGGTCATCGTGACGTCGTGGGACGTCGGCACGACCACCATCAGATTCGGGCTGACGCGGTAGGGACCGGTCGCCCCCGCAGCCTGCCAGCGCGGGAAGTAGGAGATCTTGACCAGGACCGGCACCCCGAGCGAGCTGACGTGGAAGGAGATGGACTGGAGGCCGACCTTGATCCGGCTCACCTGGTCGGCGCGCAGGTGCGTCCCGCTGTGCATCGACGTGATCGACGCCGCGCGGGGCCACGACGCGGGACCGCTCGTGGTCGCCACCGTCCCCCAGAGCTTCGGGTTGAGCCACCACGACTCGTTCGCGTCCAGCCAGCCGACGCGGCTCGAGATGCCCGCGACCACGTTGGGCAGCGACGTCAGGGGCTCGACCATCGAACTGTGCTTGATCAGGTAGACGCGCCACGTCACGCCCGGTGACGGCCAGGCCCTGGTCGACGCGACGTAGCGCAGCTGCTTGTCCGCGTTGGCCTGGGCCACGACCGACGGGGAGAACGCGATGTAGTACTTGACACCGAGCATCTGGAGGTGCTTGACGCCGAGGGCGACGTCGAGTTGGCCGTAGTTGAGCCCAACCTGGGGATTGCTCGGCGCCGCGCTCAGTTCGGCCTGGTTGAGGAAGTGGTAGGGCGTGGTGGCCGAGGACTCGAAGAACAGGCCCTCCATCGAGTCGACGCAGTTGTTGGTCCAGTACGGGAACAGCATCAGCGCCATCGGCGTGCCGAAGCGGTTCTCCGAGCTGTTGTACTCCCACATCGCGCGTCCACATCCGTACCGGTGCGCCACGGTCTTCATGGTG
>JADGOJ010000155.1 GCA_017883045.1 Acidimicrobiales bacterium | reverse complement strand
AGATTCACAAGCTCGAGGCCGCCCTCGAGCTCGCCAAGACCGAGGGGTCCCACGTACTGGTCGGCGCAGTGCGCGAGCGCATGCCTCGTCGTCGCGAGTCGGCCACCTTCTCGTTCCGCGTCGCGGACTGCGAGGGCTACGTCACCGTCGGAGAGTACGAGGACGGCCGCCCGGGCGAAGTGTTCATCAAGGTCTCCAAGCAGGGTTCGACCCTGGCGGGGATCATGGACGCCTTCTCTATCTCGATCAGCCTCGGCCTCCAGCACGGGGTGCCGCTGGCGACCTACGTGCGCAAGTACGTCAACATGAAGTTCGAGCCGTCGGGCATGACCGACGACGCCGACCTTCGCATCGCGACGTCGCTGGTGGACTACATCTTCCGACGTCTGGCCCTGGACTACTTGAGTCCGAGTGAGCGCGAGGAGCTGGGCGTGCTCTCGACGAGCGAGCGTATCCAGCCCACGCTGCCCGAGGTCGTCGAGCAAGCCACGCCGTCGGTCAACACGAGCGCGCAGCCCACGCTGGTCGACCTCTCGGGGAGGTCCGTCGACGCGCCGAGGCTGCTCAACCGCTCCGAGCAGCGCGACGCGCCGATGTGCTACCAGTGCGGCAACACGATGCAGCGGGCCGGCTCGTGCTACGTCTGCTCCACGTGTGGAGCGACGAGCGGCTGCTCGTAGTGTCAAGTTGCACTCGAACTTCAGTGGAGATTTCACTCGAACTTCAGTGCAGTTGCATGCGAACTTCAGTGGAATTTCATTCACCTTCAGTACGGTTGCATCTGATCTTCAGTCGAGTTGCACTCGAACTTCAGTGATGTCAAGTGACTCCGAGATGTCAGTAGAAATGACGCGTTCTTGTCAGTACGGTGACATCGAATTGTCAGCGAGTGACATCGTCTGACAGTGGATCTGAGTGTGCATGGTTCATCTGAGAAGTTGGTTAGCAAAAGAGAGCCATGTCCACAACTGAAATCGTCAAGAGCAATCGATGGGGCTTCGGCCCCTCTCGACTGCTTTTGGTCGAAGAGCGTGAAGGATTCGTATGAGATTGCAGTCTCGTACGAGGTTGATGCGGATCGATGATGCTTCGAGCTGGGACCAATGTACCCCAACGGCATCTTGTGCTCCGACATCCAGCTCGGGGAGCGAGGTGATGTTAGATGTCAAAAGAAAAGATCAAGCCGGGGCAATCGGCTCCGGCGTCCGGTCTTTACGAGGTTGTTGGCCCACGTGGTGGAAACCACGGTGAGGTGACCGCAGTATCGGGTCACACAATGCCGCCAACCGGTAAGCCGGGTCAGACGTTCGTGCTGGTAGATCCAGCTAAGAACGGCGCTGGCAAGCTGAAGAAGTAGCTGGTGATGAATTGCAGCGCGGGCGAAGCTGGCCCGCGCTGCAATTCATTCACTCGTCGCCGATCGCACGCTTGAAGTCAGAAGTCGGTTGGAGGACCCCGCCGATGATCTCGACCAAGCCTGCGCCCGTCAGCTCCTGGATGCTGACCGTCGCATTGTTGGTCCGCGCCATCGCCCTTTCAAGTAGTCGCCCGCTCGAGAAGCGGTGCAAAAGTGCAATGTCAAATCGATTCACATTGGACAGGGAATAACCTAACTAGGGGACCCGAGTGCATCTACCGAAAGGCTGCCAAGCGTATGTCGAATGCTGTCTCGTGTCACACAGGTGGGCCTACTGTAAAGAGACACGAGAGGGGCCGCCGATCCCGTTACTAGCTCTGGACTCCGCCGATCACGATGCTGTCGTGGATCTCACCGCCATCACCGATGAGGCCTTCGCGACCATCTGGCGGGCCCGGACCGGCGAGCGCCTTCGCTGTCGCGCGTGTCACGCGCCACTGCATGCCAAGCGCATCGAGGTGACGGGACTGCGATTCTTCGCGCACTCTCGCGTCGAGCCACAGTGCCCCTCGCAGGGCGAGACGGCCCGCCATCTCGGTCTCAAGGCACTTTTCGCCGCCGCTTTTCGCCAGGTCGGCTGGCAAGCCGACCTCGAGGTCGCCGGTGACGACTGGCGTGCCGACGTACTGGTGTGTGGCCCGCAGGGCCAGCGCGTCGCCGTGGAGGTGCAGCTGGCCACGCTGACCGTTGACGCCGCGCAGGACCGCATGCGTCGCCACCGCGAGGCGGGCGTCACGACACTATGGGTCCTCAGCGAGAAGCGCCCCCGGTGGGCGACCCAGTTCTCGACGGTCCTGCTCGACGCCGATGACTTCGTCGTCGACACGGTCTTGCTGGCCGGTGCGCAACGAGACGCCCGCCCCGCCCCGGCTCGTGCCGCCACCGTCCACCTGTTGGCCACGCGCTGGGCCGCGGGCCGCCTTGGCCCGGTCGAGGACCCCGAACAGCTGTGGCCCCAGTACCCCGGTGAGCCACGCGTCACCCAGTACTTCCAGCTGGATCGCTGCGCCGACAACCACTTCCGGCGAGCCCGCGCTGAGCGTGAGCGCTACGAGAAGAGCGCCGCGGGTCGTCGTCACGCCGCCGCCCTTGCCAAGCAGGCGCGGCTCCCGGCGGAGAACGCGATGGCCGAGTCGCTGGCCGCCTTTCAGGAGTGGTTCAGCGCCCAGACGAAGTGGAAGTGCTGGTTCGGAAGTCGAACCGCCCGTGATCCCTTCTCCGCCGCGCACGTCACGGAGTGGTCCCCGGAGATCGGGGTGGTCGTGCTTATTGGGGCTTTCGATCCACGGTACGTCTTCGCCCTCGCCGAGCCTCACCGGGCATCACCGAAGTTGGATCGTCGCGTTGCGGCGTGGACCACGGGTCTCGACCCTGAGGTCGATACGTCTGGCTTCAGCGTCGTCTACACCCCCGACAGCGTGCTCGGACTCGCGGACATCCCGCACGATGGCCTCAAACCGTATCGACCCCGGTCTCGTCGCTAGCTTGACACATGAAATCAAATTCCTAGCGCCGTTCGGGTCTTGCGGCGAAATACCTGCGTTACTGTTCACCGAGTGAATGGTCCGCCGGAGCTGATGTCGCATTTGGTCTCAACTTGACTCGGCCCACCATTCACTGCGATGGGCGCAATCGTGTTTGCGGGGGGACACGAGTGAAATTCGCTGCTTAACGGACTTGCTGCAGAGTGACTGAGGGCAAGAGTGATAGTACAAACGAGTGTCATGGAAAATGAACAGTCGACTGAGCTTCCGCCTGCGAATACGTGGTTTACTAACCCGTGGGAGCACGAAGCACCACAGTACGAAGTCGGTGGAGAACCTGGAATATGCCACGAAGAGCACGTGTTTTCCAGCCCTCTTCCAGACGGCTCGATCGGTGACTTCATTGTGGCGACATTGCTCAACCGGGGCCCGAGTGGAGATCTCAGGGGAATTCTCAATTTCTTCCCCGACGGTATTCCAGAACGCGAAGCAGCGAGAAATTTCTTCGTAATCGTGGATCCCAAATACCGGGGTTTAGGAATCGCGAATGAACTTTTGAAGGAGGCGGATCGTCGTTGGACAATCAACTTCCTACAACAGGACTACACGGCTGAGGGGAGGGCGTTGGTTGCTGCCTATCTGAGTTCGCGCGATCAGAGCTGATTACCACCGATGGTGATGCAATTCTGGTTCATTTCAACGTCGACACTGAACGAGTCTTCACGGGAGTGCCTAGATTCTGTCACTGATCGACGTTGTCGAGAATCGTATAGGGGCTGCCAGCAAATTGGGCATCAAGTTGTTGGGTTGATTGCGCGAACCGAAAGGTGCAGTACGGCCATCGTTGGATTGGTGGGGGACCGAAAGGAAATACTGTAGGTAGCATTCGGCGTATCTTCGGCAAACTCGGGACCCGATGGGGCGTGGTAATTACCGTGCGGGTTCAGATCAGGGGGCCGACTTCAACAATCTCCGACTGGCGATTGGCATCTTGGCGCGTCGAGCAGGAATTGAGGGCAGTACTTTGAATAGATGTACGAAGAAGCACGGAATAGGACGGTCGTCGCCCATCGGCACTCCCTCGACCAGGACTGGGTAGCCGAGGAAGATCCGGCCTCCGTCGGCTGATTGGCCTGAGACTCCCTCGCGGCCGAGAATTCTTAGCGCGTTCCTTGACGCACCTCACTACGGTCTTACCCGGGTCGACCACACTGACGTCACTAGGACAGACCTGCCAGTACAAGGAGCACCGTCATGCGAAGTCGCCGACTCGCCTCATTCGTCATACCCGCCACCCTCGTCATGGCTGTCGCCGCCGGTGCCATCCCGGCGCAGGCGGCAGCCAAGCCGGCCGTGACGCGCAACAGCACGTGCTCCTTGGGGAGTCTGAGCAACCTCCAGGTCCAGCGAGAGGACAACGGCAAGCTCAGCATCGACTTCGGCGTCGACATGGTCACCCACAGGTCGGGAGTCAACTGGACGTACCGCGTCGTGGACAACCGGTCGGTCGTGATGAGGGGAACCACGTCGACTATCGCCGACGGGTCCTTCAGCGTCACGCGGGCGATCACCCCGATGACCGGGTCCAACCAAATCGTGGCAACCGCAAAGAACCGGGCCACCGGCGAGACCTGCCGGATCCGGATCATTGGCTAGGGCTATGCCTCCAGTTGGGCGACCCGACGTGTCAGGAATGCAACCTTGCATTGGAGCTTGGGTTAGATCGTGTGGGTTCCGCTCTGTGGGCCGACGTCCACAATCTCCGACTGGCGGCTTGAACGGTGGGGCGATTGAGTGTCGGCGAAGCGACCGGAATCAGTGGATCCCGAGTTGTAGGCCAGTTTGTAGGACAGGATCGATTCATCTGCGAGGCACCGTGAGCTGTGCGCACGCATGAACCTGGCCAAGCGGGAAATAGCGTGGGCCAGTGACTCGCCTTCGCCGATCGGACATCCACGCGCTTGGGATTACGCGCCGACGTCGCGGTCGGGGATTCTCTTACCAGTGGGACGGAGAGACATTCTCGGATCCCGAGATGCTCGACCGGATAAGAGGACTCGCGATACCCCCCGCCTGGACGGATGTGTGGATCTGTCCCTGGCCCAACGGGCACATTCAGGCCACCGGTACTGATAACGCCGGCCGACGCCAGTACCGGTATCACGATGCATGGCGGATTCTGCGAGACCGGCAGAAGTTCGAACGGGTGATCGACTTCGGGCGGGCGCTACCCGCGCTTCGATTAGTGATCGAGACCGATCTTTCGTTGGAGGACGCCACTGAGCCGCGGGTCGTGGCGGCGATGGTACGGCTTATCGATCTGGGATTCTTCCGGATCGGAGGCGAAGAGTACGCCCAAGAGCATGAGACCTTCGGCATCGCGACGCTCCACCGGAATCATCTTTCTCTGCAAGACGGCAAGGCGACCTTCGATTTTCCCGCCAAGGACTCGATCAGGCGCATCGTGACCGTTTCGGATGCGGCAACGTTCCGTCTGCTCCAGCTCCTGAAGCGCCGAAACAACGGGAGTGGCAACCTTTTCGCCTACCGGGACGGACGACGTTGGGCCGACGTGCGGTCGGAGCAGGTGAACTCCTATATTCGCGCCGGCGCCGGTGGTGACTTCAGCGCAAAGGACTTCCGGACCTGGTCCGGGACCGTGCTGGGATCGGTCGCGTTAGCTCGCGCCGCGTCGAAGTCTCCAACGCTCTCGAGAACCGGTCGTCAGAGAGCAGCGAGGCTGGCGGCCGAAACAGTATCCGACGCCCTAGGTAATACGCCGGCGGTGGCTCGCAAGTCCTACATCGATCCAAGGGTGTTCGATCACTTCGACGTGGGAGAGACCATAGTGGACGCACTCGCCACGCTGGGGGGTACGGACATGAGTGATCGGAGGGTGCGCGAATCGATCGAATCGGCAGTCATCGACTTACTAAGTGAGGACTGAACGGGCAGGTGAATCCGATGCATGAGCTGGGGCAGTCGACACCTCGGTAGAGCACCACTCATTACGAGAACAACCCCGTACGGGTGCGCTCTCTGATGCTCCTATGTTTGTCAAGCCGCCTTTTTCTGCGCTAGCCACGCCTGGTATTGCTCGGCGAACTCCCGATCGTGATCGAGGCCTCGCTCCAGTCGAGAGATTCGCAGTGGATATGTCCCGAGTTCGCTCGAGGCGGTCGTCAGGCTGATCTTGGCGGCATTTCTCGCGGTGCGAAGCTCCGTTCCAACGGGCACGACAGCAGGGTTGGTGAGGTGGGCGAACATTTCTCGTGCAATGTGGCGCTTGAGACATCGAATGATCTCGCGCTTGGTCTTGCCCTCGGCGAGGCGGCGAGCCGCGTAGACCTTGGTTTCTTCATCGTGGGTGATCCGCACCACCGCGATGCGCCAGAGCGCGTTGTTGGCTTGTCGATTTCCCGAGCGATTGAGTCGGTGACGAACGACCATGCCCGAAGAAGCCTGGACGGGCGACACCCCGCACAGGGCGGCGAACGCCGACTCGTTGCGCAGGCGCTCGGGGTTGTCGCCGGCGGCCACCAAGAGGATGGCGGCAACGTCAACGCCGACGCCCCGCGCTGAGCGAAGAGCCGGGTTGGCCCTGTAGGTCAGTTGGTCGAGGACCGCCGAGAGTTCGTCCATCTCTTCAGTCAGGGCCTCGTAGCGACGAGACAAACTGCGCAGCGCCAGCTTCGTGGCTTCGCGGGGATCTGCGGGATCGCCCGGTCGGTAGCGGGCGCAGCGAGTCACACGCTGGACCGTGGAAAGTGGCTCTATATCGGCCCTCAACTGGGCGGGCGCCGTCACGATCAGGTCTCTGATCTGCAGTGCCACGCGGGTTCTCGAGTTGCGGGCCGACGTGAAGGCCACCCGTAACGCTCGTATCGATTCAACGATGCTGTCGTGGCTTTTCGGCACGACCGTCGCCTCGCCGTTCAGCGCCGACCTCGCCGCCGCCTCGGCGTCGACGGTGTCGGACTTGCCGCGCCGGCGACGCATCTGGCGATTCGGCCGGTTCACTTCGAGCACCTCGACGCCCTCGCTCGCCAGAAAGGAGTGGAGACCGGCGCCGTAAGAACCGGTGCCCTCCACGCCGACCTTCGCGAGCTCGCCGAAGCTTCGCAGCCACTTCAGGAGCTGGCGATAGCCAGCGCTCGTGGTGGCGAACTGGGACGTGTCGAGGATCTTGCCCCGGTCGTCGATCACCGCCGCGACGTGGACGTTCTTATGGGTGTCCACTCCGCCGATGACGACGCGCTCATTCTTTGTCATGATGTAGTTGCCTTCCTTCCTAGTGATGGGAGTGCACCACCAGTCGGGACGGCGGACAGGACACACACGGTGTTTGTCAAGGCTCCTATAAGGTCACGTTCGTCCGACCGGCTGGTGCGTGTCCCCCGCGAGGGCTGGGTCGACAGATCAGGATCAAGGCACGAAGCCGGTATCACATTGAGTCAGGCCCAACCCCTTCGGGGGACACCAACATCATGTGTGTATCACAGCACCCTCAAACTGCATCGGTAGGAATTCGCGTCGCAGAGGACCGCAAATAATTCCCGAAATACTTGACTTGTGGTGACATAACGAGTGGACTTGTGTATGTCCTTCTGCGGAGGGGGTCAACGTTGTGCTCCTTCGCACCGGGACCGTGCACTGCGAACGGTCGCCGCACAACTGCGAAGTCGGGCGTGATACGGGCGAGTACACGATGTGTCAATGCGGTTCCACTTGTCGAGGCACCACGGTGTTTCTCTCGCGGTTCCCAGTTGATTCAATGATGAATCCTAAGGAGGGAATGTGGTTGTAGCGAAGAAGGCCCCGGCCAAGAAGGTTGCCGCGAAGAAGGCCCCGGCCAAGAAGGCTGCCGCGAAGAAGGCCCCGGCCAAGAAAGCTGCCGCGAAGAAGGCTGTCCGCAAGGCTGCGGCGAAGAAGGGTGCC
>JADGOJ010000156.1 GCA_017883045.1 Acidimicrobiales bacterium | reverse complement strand
GTAGAGCTCGGCGTTGGCAAAGGTCTGCGAGTCGTAGTTGCGGTTCGGCATCCCGCCGGTCTTGTAGTCGACGATCGTGAGAGCGCCGTCGGCGTCGCGATCGAGCCGGTCGAGGATCCCGAAGAGCGGGGCCCCTTCGACGGTGACGCCGAGTCGCAGTTCGACGCCTTCGCTCGTGACCTGGCTCGGGTCCTCCATCGCGAAGTACTTGGCGATGATCACCTCGGTCTCGATCACCAGCCTGGCGAGCATCTCCTCGTCCATCGAGATCTCGCTGCGCACTTCGTTCGTGAGGATCACCTCGACGGCCGGCTCGATGTACTCGCGCGCCCTCTCGATGGTGCGCTCCTCGGCGGGCTGCAAGAAGAGCAGCTCGAAGACGTAGTGCACGAAGCGGCCCTTGGCGGTGGCGTACGAGGCCGGCTGGGGGATCCTCTCCACCGAGGCGTACTGGTAGCGGCGTGGACAGGCCTGGAAGTCGGCGAGCCGCGAGGGGGAGAGCGACTTCGGGAGCGGTTGGTCGAAGGACATGACACCACCGTAGGACAGGGATGTGACGGGCCGTCGAACCTGGAGGGGGCGAGTAGAAAGGGAGCATGAGAAAGCGCCCCACCGTGAGCCGCCACGGCAACCTGGTGCGCACGACCAATTGGAACGGCGTCCAGTCCGGCGATGCCGTGGTCGTCGACGGCGTGAGAGGGCGCCAGCAGTGGGTGTTCGTGGCACACGTGGTGAACGAGGCCACCGAGGACGAGTGGATCGAGGTGCGCGGCGGGCGCGTCGGTGAGGCGAAGGGCCGTTCCTTCCGACCCGAATCGATCTACCCGAGCAACGCGAGGAAGGGATCGCGCCTCGTCGGGCCGTCCCTAGTGGACGCGCCCCAACTGCCTATCCACTGAGGCGAACCTCGTCGATGAGGTTGATCCGTCGCGACATGAGGATCCACAGGCCCGGCAGGCCGCAGAGCAGGCTCATGACGACGAAGTAGGTCCGCACGCTCCAGTAGTTGGCGAGGACGCCCGCGATCGCGAGCCCGACCGGCGAGAGTCCCAGGGAGACGAACCAGTCGACCGAACTCGCACGTCCCAGGAGGTCGCGCGGCACCTCGGTCTGCATCATCGACTCCCAAATGACGTTGCCGAGCAGCATCATGGGCGAGGCGATGACGGGGAAGATCATGACCTCCCAGAAGTTGGTGGCCACGCCGATCACCAGTGCGGCGAACGTGCCAATCGTCCAGTAGACCCACATGATGCGGACCCGGCGCCGGGGGGTCTTCAGGTTCGACGCGACGAGGGCCCCCACGGCCCCCGAGAAGCCAAAGACCGCGAACGTGTAGCCGACTATCAGCTTGCTGGCGTGGAGGTCGTGGCGCAGGAAGAAGGGTATGAGCACCCCCATGGGCGTGAAGACGAACGCGTTGACGGCGGCGACGGCCGCGAGCGTCGTCCATAGCCATCGCGTGTCGCGCACGTAGCGCACGCCCTCTCGGATCTCGTGCAACATGGAGGTGCCGTGCGTGCGCGCGGGAGCCGGCGTGGGCTTCATGGCGAAGAGGGCGGTGGCGCTGACGACGAAGGTCGCGCAGTCGACGCCGATGGCCCACGTGGTGCTGGCGGCGGCGATCACGCCCCCGACCGCCGGGCCGATCATGTTGCCCATCAGATTGTTCGACAGTGGGCGCACCGCGTTCATGGCGGGCAGCAACTCCTCGGGGACGATCTCCGGGGTCAAGGCCGTTATCGCGGGCATGAAGACAGCGTCGAAGATCCCGAACAGGACGCCAAAGGCGAGCAGTTCCCAGAATCGCAGTATCCCGAATCCGATGAAGATGACCAGCACCGCGGTCAGCAACGCCCGCATGACGTCAGAGATGAGCAGCAGGAGCCGTCGCGAGAAGCGATCGACGATCACACCGCCGACGAGCAGGAAGGCGACCAGGGGCGTCATCCGCGCGGCGGCGAACCACGCCAACTTCGAAGCGCTGTGCGTCGTGTCGAGCACGAGCAGGGTGAGCGCCACGAGCGCGACACCGTCACCGAATTGGGACACGGTCTGTCCCGAGACCAGGAGTGCCGGCTCGCGATGTCGAGCCAACTCAAGGATCGCGAGCTTCTTCTGCACAGTCGTGCACTCTAGGTTGGGTCGCCCGCGGATGAAAGGCGGATGCGTGGATCCGGCTCGATTCCACGGTGTTGACCGGTCGCACCGACGTCGACCGCGACGTCGGTGATCGTGTCCGTGGACCGAGTTTCTAAGTCCTGGGAATGTGTCCTTTGGCCCTATCGGTGGAGCGGGAGCGAGCCCATACTGGCACTGGGGCCGCAGTGATGTCCCCAGTAACGAGGAGGTGTGTGATGGCACTGAAGGTATTTGAGCCACTCGAGCTCGATCTGCCCGACCGCTGGCGTCGCTGGCTCGACCTCGACTCCGAGGCCGGCCGTTGGCTCCGGATCGAGGAGTTGCACGAGGACGGCATGATGGTCGTTCGCGCCGAGATGCCAGGCGTCGATCCGGACAAGGACGTGGAGATCTCCGTGAGCGACGGTGTGCTGCACATCTCGGCGAAGCGTGAGGAGCGCACCGAGCACAAGGAGAAGGGCAACTACCGCTCCGAGTTCCGCTACGGAATGTTCTCGCGTGACTTCGTCCTGCCGCCGGGTGTCGACCACCACGCGGTCAAGGCGTCCTACAAGGACGGGATCCTGGAAGTTCGCATGCCGTGGGCTGATGAGGCGGCGTCCAAGATGACCAAGGTGCCGATCAGCCGGTCGTGATCAGATCGTCAATCTGACTGGAAGGAGTCGGAGCATCAAGAGATCGTCGGACAGGCGATTGGCGGAAGAATTGCGTTGACCACCCCCTTGCTCAACGGGCCGATCGACGATGTCCGATTGAATGCCATGTGGTGGGTGATTCCAGCACGGGCGCTAAGTGGTTTCGCCGGCAGTCCTCACGGACTGCCGGCGAAACTCGTGCGGGGCGAGCGGCGGCCGCCTTCGCAGTGGAGAGATGGCCTACGCCACCACGGCGAGGTGATGGCGCACGATCGTGACGCGAGCGCGACCCGCGGTGATCGCCCGTAGGTCGAGGCCGTAGCGGTGCAGTCCGGCCTCGGGCACGTACGCGACGACCGTGACGTTGGCGTCGCCCGACTGGTCGGTCTTCACCACTCGGCCGCGACGGGGCTTCAGGTCGTTCAGCACCTCGCCGAGGAACGCGGTGGGGAACGTGGTGGTGACCTCCATGACTCGCTCGAGCACGACCGTTTCGGCCGATTCGAGGGCCGCTCGCAGTCCCATCGATCCTGCGGTGTCGAAGGCGGCCTCCGAGGAGTCGACGCTGTGGAACTTGCCGTCGAGCAACGTTACGCGCAGCCCGACGACCGGGTACCCCTTGGGTCCACCGCGGGCCATGGCCTTCTCGACCCCGTTGCGCACGGCGCCGATGTACTGTCGCGGGACCGCGCCACCGACGATGGCGTCGACGAACTCGAAGGGAGCGTCGGGATCGATCGGCTCGACGCGGAGGTTCACGACGGCGAACTGCCCGTGGCCCCCGGTCTGCTTCTTCAGTCGGCCCTCGCTCTCACGAGTCGCCGCGATGGTCTCGAACAGTTGAGCCTCTGGGGTCGCGGTCGCCACCTCGACGTTGAAGCGACGCCGCAACCGCTCGAGGGTCACCTGCAGGTGCGTGTCACCCATCACGTCAACGACCAGACGCCGAGAGATCGGGTCGTGGCGGATGTGCAGCGAGGGATCCTCCTCGGCCAGTCGGTGCAGCGCGGTGCCGATCTTGTCGTCATCGTCATGTGAGGCGCTCTCCAGCGCGACCGACATCGCCGGCGTCGCCGGCGCCGTGTGCACCGGGGCCAGGTCGAGCCCCTTCTTCGCCAACAGGTCACCCGCGACCACGTCGCTCAACTTCGCGACCGCCACGACGTCACCGGTGACGGCCTTATCGACCGGGACGAGTTTGGCACCGAACAGGTGGTTGAGACCGTGGAGGCGCTCGTCGGACCTCGTCCTCGTGTTGGTGAGGGTGACGTCGTTGGTGATGGTGCCCGAGACGACCTCCATCACCACGATCCGGCCCACGTAGGGGTCGACGATGACCTTGAAGGCCCTCAAGACCGGATCCCCGTGCGGATCCCTGTCGAGCAGTACCTCGTCGCCGCCCGCGATCGCCGGGATCGGTCGGCTGATGGCGATCTCGTCGAGCAGGGTCGCGAGGCGGTCGACGCCAAGACCTCGCGTCGCCGACCCGCAGGTGACCGGGACGATCCGTCCTTCGATCATCAACTCGCTCAGCGCCGGCTCCAGCTCCTCCATCGTCGGGATGTCGCCTTCGAGGTAGCGCTCGGTCAAGGAGTCATCGGCAACCACGATCGCCTCGAGGAGACTCGACCGCACCCTCGATTCGAGGTCGGCCAGTTCTGGTGGAACAGGTCCCCGATGCGGGCCGTGCGCGTCGTAGGTGATGGCCTCGTCGGCGAGCAGGTCGACGATGCCGGCGAAGTTGGCGCCCTGACCAATGGGCAGCTCGAGCGGAGCCAAGGTGGGACCCACCAGCTGCTCGAGCCCGTGCAGCGTCGCTTCGAAGTCGGCCCGTTCGGCGTCGAGCGCGTTGACGAAGACGACGACGGGCACTCGGGCTTCCTGCGCGAGGTTCCACGTCGCGACGAAGTCGGCCTGCACCCCGTCGACGGCGCTGACGACCAAGACGGCGACGTCGGCCACCTCGAGTGCCCGCTCGACCTCGCCGTGGAAGTCGATCAGGCCGGGGGTGTCGAGCAGGGTCAACTTGTCCTCGCCGACCCACACCGGCGCCATCGCGATGCCGAGCGACATCTGATGCCTCCGCTCCTCGGGGTCGTTGCCGCACAGCGCGGTGCCGGCGTCGACTCTTCCGGGCCGCTCCAGGCCGCCGGTCGCGACGACGAGAGCCTCGAGCAGCGACGTCTTTCCTACGCCGTTACGACCGATGAGAGCGACGGTTCTCGCTCGTGGGTGACTGGGGGCAATGACCATGGGCACCTCGATTCGCATGTCTGTTGCCCCTAACGTAGTCCCGTCCGACAGCTCGCGAGCGGGTGAGACGAACGTCGTTGGACCGGGTGGCGCGGTGGGCCGCGCGACGGGTGGATGCCCGTCACCACGGGTGTCACCGCAGGCTTCGCACTGACCTCGACTCACCGAATCGAGCGGCGTCGAGGCGCAACGTTGCGAGGTGCCTGCGGTCATGGCCCCAGGCGACGCTCCGAGGTCCTCCCAGGCCGATCCGGACGGGCGGATCATGACTAATGGCCCTGACACGGCTCCACTCGAGTGTGCAGAGAGGTTGTAGAAGAGGAGTGGTGGGCCATGTCCTGGGTGGCGTTGGCTCACTGATTCTTCGAGAGGTACCGGAGCTGAGGAGAGGGGGCGTCATGGCCCTTAGTTTCAGAGGCACGACGTCGGGACAGTTGATCGATCAAGTGCGACGCTGGGTTGATTCGGGGATCGTCACACCGGTCCAGGGTGACCTGATCCTTCGCTCGGAGCACGTCGAGCTCGGGCAGGCTGCAGTCGGCGAACCGAGCGGCGCTCGAGGAGCGCGTCGCCTTTCCCCCGTCGTCGAATTGGTCACCTACCTGGGCATCATCCTGGTGGTGGCGAGTGGCGCCGTCTTCGTGAGCCGGCTGTGGCACGGCATGGGCCTCGGCGGGCGGCTCGCCGTTGGCGTGGCCGTCGCGCTGGTCGGGTTCATTGGTGGACGGGCCGTCATCCAGCTACGCGATCCGGGGACGACCCGCCTCGCTTGGTTCCTGTGGCTGTGCGGCACCGGCGGAGTGGCGATGACGACCGCGGTGGCGGTTGACCGGATCAGCGGCGGTCGCGCCGGCTGGACGCTGCTCGCCACCGGTCTCGCCGTGCTGGTGGTCAGCGTGCCGCTGTGGCGCAACCTCGAGCGGCCTTTGCAGTTCCTCACCTCGGTCGCCGGCGCCGTCATGGCGGTCATCGGCCTCGTGTTGGTCGCCGACCTGCACCCGAGCGTCGTGCTCGTCGGACTGCTCATTTGGGCGGCGTCGGTCGTTCTCGCGGTGCTCGGGGTCGAGGTGCTGCATCCCTCGGTGCTGGCGATCGTCGTTGCGGAACTCGGAGCCCTGGAATCGACCATGGCGATCAGCACGTCGAGTCGGGCCTCGGGCATTGCACTGGGACTGGTAAGTGCGGCGGCGGGCGTCGGTCTCGGTCTCTGGCTGAAGCAGTCACCGGTCGTCGCCGTTGGCGTGATTGGCTTCTTCACGTTCCTCGTACGGCTGTTGGCGGAGTACCTCCACGGCGTCGGCACCGTTCTCGGCGCCTTCATCATCGGCGTCGCCCTGGTGAGTGCCGCCATCTGGCGGGCCACTCGCCAAGAAGGAACCACTCGCCACCACGGCTTCAGATTGCCTCACCGTCACGGCCACGGCGGGGTGTGAGTTCTCGGGAAGTTGGACCTCTAGGGAAGGCGGCGCATGGCGGTGCTCGTGGTGGTCATCATCAGTCTGGTCGTGTTCGTGGGCGCGGACAGCGTGATCCATCGGCGCTCGGGTGGCAGTTCGGCGCTGGGCAAGCGCCGCGTCCAGCTGACCCTGAGCGCCGCCCTGGGGTTCGTGGTGGCGCTGGTCCTCTACTTCGCCTTCGTGGGCGGCGGCGGGTCGGTCTTCACGCCGTACCCGAAGTTCGCGTCGCTCAAGGACCACCCGGACAACTCGCTGCAGGGGACCGTTGCCTACAACCCGCTGGCGATCGGGTCTCCAAAGGGGAAGTTCGGATGCGTCGACGTCGTGGCGGCATCGGGTGGCCCCTCGAAGCAGTTGTTCTGCGCGAGCCAGCCCAAGGCCATGGGCGCCGATCTCAAGTGGCTGCCCGACGGACGACTGCAAGCGACCGATCAGTACCAGGCGAGATGGATCAAGGTCGTCGACGTGACCACGGGAGCGATTCAGGACCTTCCGGGCGTCAAGGTGACCATGCCGGTCAACCAAGACCGCTACTCGGTCTCGGGTCCCAATGGCCAGACCGTGAGCGCGAGCGTGAACGGAGGAACGCTGAAGGTCACCCTCGACACCAGCGCGGGGAGTCGGACCCTGCTCTCGGTCGCCGTTCCACGCGAGTACGGGATCGAGCGGCCGGTCTGGAGCCCCGATGGAAAGTGGGTGGTGCAAGGCGGCCCTTCGGGGCTCTTGGTGATCACGACCGGTGCCCATCCGACGACCCGAGTACTGACCGCCAATGGCTACGGCGCGGCCGTGACCAACGCTTCCTACTGAACGATCGTGGAGCGGGTGACGGGGATCGAACCCGCATGGCCAGCTTGGAAGGCTGGAGCTCTACCATTGAGCTACACCCGCGCGCCTCAACTGAGGCTCGGACAAGTCTAGAACACCCCATTAGCGTGGAGGCGTGGAAACGACGCTCTACGACCAGGTGGGCGGCGCCCCTTTCTTCGAGCGGCTCGTCGAAGCGTTCTACGAGTCCGTCGAAGGCGACGAGCTGCTGCGCCCCATGTACCCCGACGACCTGACTGAGTCCAAGCATCATCTGGCGATGTTCCTGATCCAGTACTGGGGTGGCCCGAAGACCTACATGCAGGAGCGCGGACACCCGCGCCTGCGCATGCGTCACGCCCCCTTTCGCATCACCAGGAGGGCGCGCGACGCGTGGCTGGCGGCCATGTCCAACGCCCTCGCGAGCGTGCGCTCGGAGCTCTCGGACGGGCAGTTCAAGGAGATGGATTCGTACTTCGAGATGGCCGCTCGCCAGTTGCGCAACGTCTAGTACCGGAACTTCACACGACCTTCACGCAGAGTGCTTGGACTGGGTCCCGCCAGTCCTTACGCTTGATGGTATGAGTCGGCGTCTGATGTTGCGAGAAGGCGAGGTGAGGATCATCTCGGTGACGCCCGTGGCGAGGGGACTCGTTCGTCCGCTACTCCTTGCGCTCGTCGCGGCGGCACTGGTGGTCGGTGGCGCACAGCACGTCAGTCTCATCCATCAGCACAAGTGGCCGCTGGCCCTGGTCTTCGTGGGCCCGTTCGCGCTCGTGGCCCTGACGAGGGCCTGGCGCTGGCGCTCGCACAAGGTCCACGTCACCAACGAGCGCCTCGTGCTGGAGGGCGGCGTGTTGCGTCACTACCGCAGCTCGATCGAGTTGTCCGACGTCATCGCCACGCGCGTCGACCAGCGGGTCACTGAACGCCTGAGCCGTCGCGGGCTGGTCGTGCTCGAAACGTCCGCCGGTCCGATGGTCGTGGGCAAGGTCCGCCATCCCGGCGCCCTGTGTCGCCTGATCGACGCCGAACGGTCGGGTCACGCCGGTTATCCACTGCCGCTCGACACGGTGTTCACTTTCGAAGAGCCCGACGCATTGGGTCTCGAGGTCCGTCCGCAACGACGTCGGCTGGGGCCGCGCCATGAATGAGCCGCGAGATATCCAAGTACCGTGATAGTCGTGATCAATCGCTATCGCTGTACCGCCTGCGGGAACTTGACGCGCTTTGACGTCGTCGAAACGACCTCGGTGCGCGCGTTCCACCACTACACGGTCGGCGGCGAACTGACGATCGAAGAGCCCGAGGTCATCGCGAGGATCGTCGATTCCGTGACCTGTCGCTGGTGCGGCCACGGGCACGCCGTTGAGGTCATCGCCGAGTCCGAGTGACCCCTGACGCCGGCGCCCACTCGTTCGACCGACCGCGCGAACGCGAGGCGCCCGCGTCGATGAGCGGCCACTGGTTGAGCGGCGAGCCGGTCACCATCGACCTGACGGGTCCGACGCTCGTCGTGGCGATCAAACACCACTGCGACGGGTGCCGAGAGTTCGTGCACTCGCCACTGAGCGAATTCGAGGGCCAGCGCGTCCTCGTCGTGAGCGCCACCGACGACCCCGAAGGTGAGTGGGCCGGTTCGCTGCAGCCCGTACTGGTCGCTCCCGACGCGCTGGCGGCCCTCGACATCCGGTGGCCGCCGTTCTACGTCCTGATCGACCCCGAGTCTCGGAGCGTGGTGACCGAGGGCGTCGTCTTCGACGCCGCCCAGGTGGCTCGAGAGACCGACCGCTACCGGCGCCGTTGACGTGTCACAGGCCCCCGCCAGAGTGGGGGCCTGTGAAAGGTGGAGCGATGACCAACGACATTGAGCTCTCGATCAGTTGCCACGAATGCGTGCGACGGGGCACGCCGGACTGCGCGGACTGTCTGGTGAGTTTCGTCATCGGCGAGGTGCCCGACGAGTTGGTCATGACGAGCCTCGACGCCGACGTCGTGCAGCTCTTCACCGCCCAGGGGATGATTCCGCGATTGAAGTTCCACCAGCGCAACGCACCCCAGTAGCGGGTCGTTGGTGCAGACCCGTTGAGTAACGTGGTCGGATGGCCCGCCACCTTCTGGTGACCAACGACTACCCACCGAAGACGGGCGGTATCCAGGTCTACCTCCACGAACTATGGTCTCGCCTCGAGCCAGGACGGGCGGTGGTGCTGACGGCGTCGTCGCATTCCGACGCCGCGCTCTTCGACGCCAGCTGCGGCGTGCAGGTGGAGCGGGTGCCGTCATCCACCCTCTTTGCGCCGACCCCGGGCGCGCGCACCGCCATCGAGGAGGCGATCGAGCGCCATCAGCCCGACCTGGTCTTGCTCGACCCCGCGTGGCCGCTCGGACTCTTGGGCCCGCGACTGTCGCGGCCCTACGGCGTGGTGCTGCACGGAGCCGAGACGGCAATCCCCGGTCGACTTCCCTTGGTGGCGTCGTCCCTGCGCCACGTCCTGCGACACGCCGAGGTCGCGATCTGTGCCGGCAGCTACGCCGAATCCGAGGCGCGTCGCGTCGCCGCCGAGTACATGCCCCCGGTCATCGCAATCCCGCCGGGCGTGGACACCGAGCGATTCCGCCCGCTCGACGCCTCGGCGCGCAGCGACGTGCGCCGTTCGCTGGGGTTCGATGACAGCGACTTCCTCGTGAGCTCCTACTCGCGCCTCGTGCCGCGCAAGGGCATGGACACGCTGATCCGGGCCGTGGCCCGGCTCGCCGACGAGTTCCCGAGGCTGCGCGTGGCGATCGGTGGCGCGGGCCGGGACCGGGCCCGCCTCGAGGGACTGGCGGGGAAGTTGGGGGCTCCCGTCAGGTTCCTCGGCCGCGTGCCCGACAGTGACCTGAGCGGTTGGCTCGGGTCCAGCGACCTCATGGTCATGGACTGTCGCAGTCGCTGGTTCGGACTCGAGCAGGAGGGGTTCGGCATCGTGTTCGTCGAGGCGGCGGCGACCGGCGTCGCCCAGATCGCGGGGCGCTCGGGCGGAAGCCACGAGGCGGTGATCGACGGTGTCACCGGCACCGTGGTCGCCGACTCGAGGAGCGACCGGGCGCTCGCCAGCGCCCTTCGAGAACTCCTGCTCGACGACGCACGACGTCTCGAGTACGGCCGCCGAGCGAGGGTTGTCGCGGTGGAGCGCTTCGAGTGGAACCGCCTCGCCGCTCAACTTTCGTGCGAGATGGCGACTTTCGACCACTTCAGGCCCGACTTTTAACTGTTCTAAGGTGGTTGTCAAGGAGGTGCCGTGGCGCAACGAGCGACCGAGTCGATAGTGGTGAACGCGCCGCCCCTCGCCGTCTTCCAGGTCGTGACCGACTTCGAGAAGTACCACGACTGGGTGGGCGATCTCAAGAAGATCGAGGTGCTCGAGCGCGACGATCAGGGCCGTCCTCTCGAAGTCGAGTTCCGCGCCGCCGCGTTCGGTCGCTCGACCACCTACACGCTGCACTACGACTACAGCCGAGCCCCGGAGCGCCTGACGTGGCGCCAGGTCGAAAGCGACCTGACCGAGACCCTGGACGGGGAGTACCGGTTCGAGCCGGCCGGCGACGGGACCAAGGTCACCTACGAACTCGAGGTCGAGTTGCTCGTTCCGATCCCGGCGTTCATCAAGTCCCGGGCGGCCTACCGCATTCAGACCCAGGCCCTTCGCGAGTTGAAGGCGCGCGCTGAGCAACTGAGATGACCGACGTCGCGATCGGCGTCGACGTCGGCGGGACCAAGGCGCTGGCGCTGATTGTGGCCCGAGACGGGCGGGTGCTTGGCGAGCTCCAGGCTCCGACGCCCCACGCCCACGACGACGGTGCGGGCACGGCAACGGCGAAGGTCCTGACCGAGCTGATTAACGAGCTCTGCGCGCGCCACGCGCTCGATTCTCACGAGGTGCCGGTCGGCGTCGGCTTGCCCGGGTTGATGCGCCGTGACGGGCGCCTCGCCTTCGCGCCGAACTTGCGCACGGCGTCGGGCGCCGACCTGGGCACTCTGCTGGGCGAGTCACTCAGCAGTTCGATCGTGTTCTGCGAGAACGACGCGAACTGCGCGGCGCTCGCCGAGCACGAGTGGGGTGCCGGACGCGGCATCGACGATTTCGTGATGGTGACCCTCGGCACGGGCATCGGCGGGGGTGTGGTGGCCGACGGCAAGCTGGTGCGCGGTCGCAGCGGCTTCGCCGGGGAGATCGGCCACATGGTGGTGGTGGCGCGCGGCGTTGCGTGTCCCTGCGGAGGCCACGGTTGCTGGGAGCGCTACGCCTCGGGAGGCGGGCTCCACCGCCTGACCCGCGAAGCGGCGATCGAGGGGCGCCTGCCGACGCTGGTCGCCCAGAGCGGCAGCGCGGCCTCGGTGCGTGCCGAGGACGTCACGGCGGCGGCGGCGCACGGCCTCGACGAGGCCGTCATGCTGCTGAAGGAGGTCGGGTGGTGGCTCGCCCTCGGGCTCGCGAATCTCGCCGCGATACTCGACTGCGGCCACTTCGTCATCGGCGGCGGGCTGTCGAGCGCGTCGGACCTGGTGCTGCCCTCGGCGCGTGAGTACCTCGCGGACCTGGTGGAGGGATACAGCGCGCGCCCGGCCATCACGATCACCTCGTCGATGTTCGGTCCGCGCTCAGGAGCCATGGGCGCCGGGCTCGTGGCCTTCGAGAGGAACACGTGAGACTCGGCGTCCTGCTGCCGACGTTTCGCGAGGCCGCCGACGACGCGTTCGCGGCCGCGCAGGCCGCGGCCGCCGCGGGAATCGACGGGGTCTTCGCCTACGACCACCTCTGGCCCATGGGCTCGCCGCACCGTCCGTCGTTGGCGCCCTTCCCGCTCCTGGCGGCGGTCGCACGTCGCCACGAGGAGCTCGTCGTCGGACCCCTCGTCGCGCGCGTCGGCCTGGTGGGCACGGCGCACCTCGTCGAGCAGTTCACCACGCTCGAGGCGCTGGCGCCGGGCCGGGTGATTGCGGCGATGGGCACCGGCGACAAGCTCTCGGCGCCCGAGAACGAGGCCTACGGCCTCGCCAGTCTGAGCGCCGACGAGCGGCGGGCGTTGCTGCGCGAGGCGGCCGAGGCCCTCGCGCCGGTGATGCCGGTCTGGCTCGGCGCCGGGGCCGAGGCGACCAACCAGCTCGCGCGCGAGCTCGGCGTGGTGCTCAACGTGTGGGACGCCTCGGTCGGGCGAGTTCGTGCGCTGGCGGCGTCGGGCGGCGTGACCTGGGCCGGTCCGGTGCCCCAGGACCTGTTCGCCACTCTCGGCGCCCTCGCCGACGCCGGTGCGACGTGGGCGATCTTCAGCCCCGAGGTGGAGATCGGTCAACTGGGCGAATGGCGCCGCGCCGCGCCGCTAAGTAAGTTGCCCTGATGGAATTTCGTCGCATCACCGGGTTGCCGCCGTACGTGTTCGCCCAGATCAATGGTCTGAAGGCCGAAGCGCGTGCCGGCGGACGTGACGTCATCGACTTCGGCTTCGGCAACCCCGACCTGCCCAGCCCCGACGTGGCCGTGGCGAAGCTCGCCGAGGCGGTGAACAACCCGCGCAACCACCGCTACAGCGCGAGCCGGGGCATCCCCAACCTGCGCCTCGCCATCGCCACGCGCTACAAGAACCTCTTCGACGTCGACCTGGACCCCGACACCGAGGTGGTCACCACCATCGGGGCCAAAGAGGGACTCACCCACCTCATGTGGGTGCTGCTCGGACCCGGCGACAGCGCGATCGTGCCCAGTCCCAGCTACCCGATCCACCTCGCCGGACCGGGATTCGCCGGCGCCACGGTCATCACGGTGCCGATGCACGATCCCGGCACCAGCACCAACGACCCCGGCGACGACTTCTTCGAGGGGCTCGTGGCCGCGTGGGAGAGAGCGACCGTGAAGCCACGCGTCATCATCTGCTCGTTCCCGCACAACCCGACCAGTGCCTGCGTGGACCTCTCGTTCATGCAGCGCCTCGTCGACTTCGCGCTCGAGCACGAGATCATCGTCTGTCACGACTTCGCGTACGCCGACCTGGGCTTCGACGGCTACAAGCCGCCGTCGATCCTCCAGGTGCCGCGCGCCAAGGAGTGCTGCGTCGAGCTCTACACGCTGACCAAGTCGTTCTCGATGGCCGGCTGGCGGGTCGGCTTCATGGTCGGCAACGCCGAGATCGTCGCGGCGCTGACCAAGCTGAAGAGCTACCTCGACTACGGGACCTTCCAGCCGGTGCAGATCGCCGCGATCGTGGCGATGAACGAGGCGGTGGACTACCCCGAGCAGCTGCGCGCCATCTACCAGTCGCGTCGCGACACGCTGATCGACGGCCTCCAGCGCATCGGCTGGCCCGTGACCCCGCCGAGAGGCTCGATGTTCATCTGGGCGCCGATCCCCGATCCCTATCGCGACGTGCACTCACTCGACTTCGCCAAGTTCCTCATCGAGGAGGCCGACGTCGCGACCAGTCCGGGCGTGGGATTCGGCGACGGCGGCGACGGCCACGTGCGCTTCGCGCTGATCGAGAACGAGCTGCGCACCCACCAGGCGGTGCGCAATTTGCGCAGGGCCCTGACCAAGCTCGGCTAAGCCCGCTCGACGGCCCTGCGCCACGCCTGGTAGCCCAGGTCGACGAAGAGCGGCTCGTCGGGCTCGAAGCGCCGGTCGCACTCCCAGAGTCGGGCGATCTCCTCGAGCGAGTTCCATACGCCGATCTCGAGCCCGGCGACTGTCGCCGCGCCACGAGCGGTCGCCTCGAGCGAGGCGCTGCGCAGCACGGGCAGTCGCGAGTTGGTGGCCTGGAGCTGCATCAGGAGGTCCATCGCCGCCGCGCCGCCGTCGGCGCGCAGTTCGTGAAGCGCGATGCCGTTCGACGCGAACGCGTCGGTGATCGCGCGCACCTGGTAGGCGAGCGCCTCGACGAGCGCCCTCGCGATCTGAGCGCGTCCGACGCCGCGGCTCAGTCCCGTGATCGATCCGCGCGCGTCGCTTCGCCAGAATGGCGAGCCGAGGCCCGTGAAGGCGGGCACGATCTGCACGCCCGCGCTGTCGGGCACGCTGGTGGCGAGCGGCTCGAGCTCGGCCGAACTCGCGATGAAGCCGAGCTCGTCGCGCAGCCACTGCACCGCCGCTCCCGCGACGAAGGCCGAGCCCTCGACGGCGTACGCGGCCGGACCGAAGGCGCCGAGGTCCCACGCCACGGTCGTGACGAGGCCGTCGAAGACCCCCGGAGCGCTGTCACCCACGTTGGCGAGGATGAAGGCCCCGGTGCCGTAGGTGGCCTTGACGATGCCAGGACTGAAGCAGGCCTGGCCGAAGAGGGCCGACTGCTGGTCCCCGAGGATGCCCGTGATCGCGACGCCCGCGAGTTCGGGCACCACGCCGGCGTGGATCGTGCCGAAGTTGGTCGTCGAGGGACGGATGGCCGCGAGCATTGCCGGATCGACGCCGAAGAGCGCTCCCATCGCCGGCGACCAGTCGAGCGTCTCGAGGTCCATCAGCATCGTGCGCGAGGCGTTCGAGGGCTCGGTGATGAACACGCCGCCCTCGACGCCGCCGGTGAGCCACCACGCCAGCCACGTGTCGACCGTGGCGAAGCTCGGCGCGACACTCGCGTCCATCAGGCCCTGGTCGAGGAACCAGCGCATCTTCGTCGCCGAGAAGTACGGGTCCAGCACGAGTCCGGTCGTGGCCCGCACGAGCGGTCCGTGCCCGGCGCCTTCGAGCGAGTCGCAGTACCCCGAGGTTCGCCGGTCCTGCCAGACGAGTGCCCGGTGGGGCAGGTGGCCGCTCTCACGGTCGAAGGCGACGGTCGTTTCGCGTTGGTTGGTGATGCCGAGTGCGACGACCTGGTGGCCCGCGTGGTGCACGCGGGTCGCGACCTCGCGAAGGGTCGCCACCGCCAGGTCGGCGATCTCGGCGGCGTCGTGCTCGACCTGGCCGGGGTGGGGGAAGTGCTGGGTCAGCTCGCGGTAGGCCGAGTCCACGACCCGGGCCTGGTGGTCGAAGGCGACCGTGCGCACCCCCGAGGTCCCGGCATCGAGGGCGAACACGAGTTCCACCAGCGTCAGGCTAGTGAGAATCGCGACAGTTGCTGGGCCCAACGTTTCGGTTGAGAGAAATCTTCAAAAAAGACTAAAATAGAGTTGACGCGGTGTAATTACAGTGCTGTAATGACACAGCATCTTGCGACGAGAAGTGGTCCAACCACTACATCTTGTGGCTGGGGGGCCGGGACGCACTAACCTCGACTTCCCGACCTCATCGGCGCGAGAAGCAGGTTCGCAGCGTCGGAGTTCGGAAAGAAAAGAGAAAATGACATGGCTATCGCACCTCAGCGGCTCGGAATCGGACTTCGGCGTTTCTTCACCACGGACGATCGTCACCCGTATGACGAGGTCGTCTGGGATCGCCGCGATGCGCGCATCTCGAACTTCCGAGACGGATCGGTGGCCTTCGAGCAGCTGAACGTCGAGGTCCCGGCGAGCTGGTCGTTCAACGCCACCAACATCCTCGCCCAGAAGTACTTCCGCGGCACCCTCGGCACGCCCGAGCGCGAGACCAGCCTCAAGCAGGTCGTGGACCGCATCGTCGACACCATCGCCACCTGGGGTGTCGAGCGCGACTACTTCGTCGACGACGAGGAGACGGAGACCTTCCGCGACGAGCTGAAGCACTTGCTCATCACCCAAAAGGCCGCCTTCAACTCGCCGGTGTGGTTCAACATCGGGGTGAAGGGCGTGCCCCAGCAGGGCAGCGCCTGCTTCATCCTCGCCGTCGAGGACTCGATGCGTTCGATCCTCAACTGGTACACCGAAGAAGGCATCATCTTCAAGGGCGGCTCGGGCGCGGGCGTCAACCTCTCCAAGATCCGCTCGAGCGCCGAGGCGCTCGAGGGCGGCGGCACCGCGAGCGGCCCGGTATCGTTCATGCGCGGCGCCGACGCGTCGGCCGGTACCATCAAGTCCGGCGGCAAGACCCGTCGCGCGGCGAAGATGGTCATCCTCGACGTCGACCACCCCGACGTCGCCGAGTTCATCTGGTGCAAGGCCAACGAGGAGAAGAAGGCGCGCGTGCTGCGCGACGCCGGCTTCGACATGGACCTCGACGGCAAGGACATCCACTCGATCCAGTACCAGAACGCCAACAACTCGGTGCGCGTCTCGGACGACTTCATGCAGGCCGTGATCGACGACGGCGACTGGGACCTCGTGGCTCGCCACGGCGGGCGCACGGTCGAGACCGTGAAGGCCCGTGACCTGTGGCGCCAGATCGCGCGCGCCGCGTGGGAGTGCGCCGACCCCGGTCTGCAGTTCGACACGACGATCAACAAGTGGCACACGTCGCCCAACACCGACCGCATCAACGGTTCGAACCCCTGCTCGGAGTACATGCACATCGACAACTCCGCCTGCAACCTCGCGAGCCTGAACCTGATGAAGTTCCTGCGCAGCGACGGCCAGTTCGACGTCGACGCCTTCAAGGCGGCGATCGAGGTGCTGTTCACCGCCCAGGAGATCATCGTCGGGGCCGCCGACTACCCGACCGAGAAAATCGGCGAGAACTCGCGCAAGTTCCGCCAGCTCGGTCTGGGCTACGCGAACCTCGGGGCGCTGCTGATGGCCTCGGGCCTCGCCTACGACTCCGACGAGGGCCGTGCCTGGGCCGCCGCCATCACCGCGCTGATGACCGGTCACGCCTACGCGACGAGTGCTCGCACGGCGGGCCGGATGGGACCCCACGAGGGCTTCGCGCAGAACGCCGAGCCGATGCTCGAGGTGCTGCGGATGCACCGTGACGCGTCGCACGAGATCGACGCGTCCAAGGCGCCGGCCGAGATCCTCGAGGCCGCCCAGCGCGCGTGGGAGGACGCCGTCGAGCTTGGCGGCCGCCACGGCGTGCGCAACGCCCAGGCGTCGGTGCTCGCCCCGACCGGGACCATCGGACTGCTGATGGACTGCGACACGACCGGCATCGAGCCCGACCTCGGGCTGGTGAAGTTCAAGAAGCTCGTCGGCGGCGGCAACATGTCGATCGTCAACCAGACGGTCCCCAGGGCGCTGCGCGTCCTCGGCTACTCCGAGGGGGAGGCCCTGGCCATCGAGGCCTACATCGACGAGAACAAGTCGATCGTCGGCGCTCCGGGCCTGAAGGCCGAGCACCTCCCGGTCTTCGCCTGCTCCATGGGCGACAACTCGATCCACTACCTGGGCCACGTCAAGATGATGGGCGCCGTGCAGCCCTTCATCTCGGGCGCCATCTCCAAGACCGTCAACATGCCCGAGAACGCCTCCATCGAGGACGTGGCGAACCTCCACATGGACGCGTGGAAGCTCGGCGTCAAGGCTGTCGCCATCTACCGCGACAACTGCAAGGTCGGCCAGCCCCTGTCGATGGCGAAGAAGGAGGGCGAGGAGTCGACGTCGTAGGTCTTTTTT
>JADGOJ010000110.1 GCA_017883045.1 Acidimicrobiales bacterium | reverse complement strand
CGGTGGGCGACCGAAGAGGTCCGGTCCGGCGGGCGCAGCATTTCGAACGGCCTGACCATTGCGGGGTTCGCGGAGAAGTACTCGAACCGCCTGAGGACGCGAGTGAGCGCGTGCGCTGCTCGCCGCGCGATTACCGAAGCGGCCGCCGAGGCGGCGACCGGTCCGCGCAGCCTGATGGCGGTCCTTCGCGACCACGGCGGCGCCGTGCCCAGATGGTCGCCGGTCAACGGCACCCTGCACGCGCCCTGCGTTCACGCCGGGGGCTGGCTGGCCTCGAGCCAGACGACCTCCTCAATGGTCTCGGACCTGCGAGGCGACCCACTCCACTGGGTGACGGCAACGTCGGCGCCCTGCACGTCGATCTTCAAACCGGCGCGCATCAGCGAACCCGTGGACCTCGGGCCGGCGCCGACCAATCACTTCGACCCAGCGACGCTCTGGTGGCGTCACGAGCTGCTCCATCGCGCAGTACTGGCCGACTTCCCCCGCCACATCCGGGTCCTTCAGGCGGAACGCGACCGCATCGAGGCCGAGTGGGAGGCCAATCCTCCCTCGACAGCGGAAGCCTTCACCTTCTCGGAGCGACTGGAGCAGACGTGGCTGCACCAGATCGAAGGGAGTCTCGGCGACCGGCGTCCCTGGTGGGTTCGCCCGACCTGGCGCCACCTCGACCGGGTGGCCACGATGCCCGCCAGGACATGAAGGACGTCGAGCCCCCATCGAACGTGCTGCCCAGTCTGACGGCGACTGCCTCGTAAGGTGCAGCCATGAGTTGGCCCGAGGCTCAAGTCGAGATCACGTCATCGCTGGTGGAGAGCCTGCTCAGGGAGCAGCGCCCGGGCCTGGTCGACCTGGGGATCACCGAAGTCGCCTTCGGCTTCGACAACTCGATCTGGCGCATTGGCGAAGAGCTCGTCGCCCGCCTGCCGCGGCGCGACGTCGCAGCCACCCTCTTGCGACATGAGCTGAGGTGGCTCCCGGTCATCGCGCCACGATTGACGCTGCCGACTCCGGTCGCTCTCTTCGAGGGAGGGCCCAGCGCCTCCTACCCGTGGCCGTGGTCGGTCTCGAGGTGGATGCCCGGAGACCCCGGCGACCAGCTCGACGCCGGTCAACGACGCGGATCAGCGCGACCACTGGGCGAGTTCCTGCGCTCGCTGCACCGACCCGCTCCTGCCGAGGCCCCCGCGAACCACTTCCGGGGGATTCCGCTCGACAACGTGGCCGAGTCCTTCGCACGACGACTCGGGGAGCTCGACGGCCTCGTCGACGCCCGCAGGGTGCTGGCCCTCTGGTACGAGGCCGTGCTGGCGCACCCGTGGGGAGGACCGCGAACGTGGCTCCACGGTGACCTCCACCCCGCCAACCTGATCTTCGACGGCGGACGTCTCAGCGGCGTCATCGACTTCGGCGATGTCTGTGGCGGCGATCCCGCCTCGGACATCGCGGGCGGCTTCCTCTCGCTGCCGTTCGATGCGCTCGAAGATTTCCTCGACGCCTACGGTCCGCTCGATGCGGAGACGCTCACGCGGTCCCTCGGGTGGGCGCTCCACTTCGGGTTGATGTTCCTCTCCCTCGGGCTCTCGGGCCACGAGGCCTACGGACCGGTCGGGGCCCTGGCGATCGACAACGCCCTCGCCTTCGCCGAGGCGTCGCCCTAGCCCGACTCGCCGTCGCCGAGGCGTCGAAGGGCACCGCCCTGGTGCGACCCGAGGTTGCGGGCCCGGCCTGGCTCGACGTCGCTTCGAGGGCCTCGCGGGTCCAGCGGTAAAATCGATCCGTGCAGCCCCAGAAGGTCATCCTCTACTACGGGTTCGCGCCACTCCCGGATCCCGACGCGATCCGCCTTTGGCAGTGGACACTGTGCGACGACCTGGGCCTGAAGGGTCGCATCCTGATCTCCCAGCACGGCATCAACGGCACGCTCGGTGGCGACATGTCCGCGTTGAAGCAGTACATCAAGGCGACCAAGGAGTATCCCGGCTTCAAGCGGATCGACTTCAAGTGGTCCGAAGGGACGGGCGGCGACTTCCCCCGCCTGCGGGTGCGCGTTCGCGACGAGATCGTCTCGTTTGGCGCGCCCGACGAACTGGTGGTCGACGAGAACGGCGTGGTGGGCGGCGGCAAACACCTCTCTCCCGGCGAGGTGCACGACCTCGTCGACGAGCGGGGCGACGAGGTCGTGTTCTTCGATGGCCGAAACGCCTTCGAGGCGAAGATCGGGCGGTTCAAGGATGCGATCGTCCCCGACGTCCAGACCACCAACGACTTCGTGAGCGAGCTCGAAAGCGGCAGGTACGACCACCTGAAGGACCGACCGATCGTCACCTACTGCACGGGCGGGGTCCGGTGCGAGGTCCTGTCGTCGCTGATGAAGCGCCGGGGCTTCCACGAGGTCTACCAGATTGACGGAGGCGTCGTGCGCTACGGCGAGCAGTTCGCCGACGCCGGCCTCTGGGAGGGATCGCTCTACATCTTCGATGCGCGGATGAACCGCGAGTTCAGCGACCGCGCCAAGATCCTCGGGCGGTGCGACCGGTGCGGCGCGCCAACCAGCAGGTTCCACAACTGCTCGAACCTCGCGTGTCGCAAGCTCATCCTGCTCTGCGAGACCTGCGGTGCCGACAACGTCAGCACCGACTGCCAGTCGAGCCACGGCCAGTCGCCGCCCCACGACGTCGCCGACCTCGGCTCCAATCGCCCCGAAGCCCCGATGCCGTCTCGGTCGGCCGGGGACGCGTCGACGGTCAGCCGGTCGGCCGCGCGCGCGGCGACCGACGCCGCGTAGCACGACGATCCCGTAGGACGAACGACCTCGGCTCGGTCGGGCGCCGATGGACCAAGATGGTCCCATGAGCTATCGCACCATCATCGAACCATTCCGGATCCACTCAGTCGAGCCAATGCGCATGACCACGTCCAGCGAGCGTCGCGCTGCGCTGGAGGTGGCGGGGTACAACCTCTTCGCCCTGCGCGCCGAGGACGTGTTGATCGACCTGCTCACCGACTCGGGCACCGGCGCGATGTCGCGCGACCAGTGGGCCGCCATCCAGCACGGCGACGAGAGCTACGCGGGGTCGCCCTCGTGGTTCCGGTTCCTCGAGGGCGTCCAGGAGCTGTTCCCGTTCCCCCACGTGATCCCGACCCACCAGGGCCGGGCCGCCGAGAAGATCCTCTTCAGCGTCATCGGCGGACCGGGACGGATCATCCCGAACAACACCCACTTCGACACCACGCGGGCCAACGTCGAGGCGACCGGCGCCCAAGCCCTCGACCTGGTCATCGCCGAGGGCCACGACCCGTCGAACCTCCACCCCTTCAAGGGCAACATGGACCTGGCGCGGCTCGACGCGTTGCTGGCGAAGGAGTACGACAACATCCCGGTGGTCTTCATGACGATCACCAACAACTCCGGAGGGGGCCAGCCGGTCTCGCTCGAGAACCTGCGAGGCGTGCGTGCGCTGTGCGACAAGTACGACGTGCCGCTCTTCCTCGACGCCTGCCGCTTCGCCGAGAACGCCTGGTTCATCAGAGAGCGCGAGGCCGGTCAGTCCGAGCGAGACGTGCCCGACATCGTTCGCGAGGTCGCGTCGCTCGCCGACGGCATGACCATGAGCGCGAAGAAGGACGGCCTGGCCAACATCGGCGGCTGGCTCGCCATGAAGGACGAGGCGTTGGCGCAGCGCTGTCGAGAGGTCCTGATCCTGACCGAGGGCTTCCCCACGTACGGCGGCCTCGCCGGCCGCGACCTCGAGGCGATCGCCCAGGGCCTCCACGAGGTCGTCGATCACGACTACCTGCGCTACCGCATCCAGTCCACCGCCTACCTCGGCGACGCCCTCGTCGCCGCCGGGATCCCAGTGGTGCGCCCGATCGGCGGTCACGCGGTCTACCTCGACGCACGAGCGTTGCTCGCCCACGTCGATCCGCTCGCCTACCCCGGACAGGCCCTCGCCGTCGCGCTCTACGAAGCCGGAGGGATCCGGTCGTGCGAGATCGGCACCGTCATGTTCGGCCTGCGGCCCGACGGCGTCGAGGTGCCCGCCGCGCTCGACCTCGTGCGCCTCGCGATCCCGCGACGCACCTACACCCAGAGCCACATCGACTACGTGATCGAGGTGTGCCGTGACGTGGCCTCCAGGGCGAGCGAGCTTCGCGGCTACCGGATCGTCGAGGCCCCGCGGGCCCTTCGCCACTTCACCGCCCGATTCGCACCGCTCTCGTAGACGACCCACCGTGATTCGCCCGGCGACCATCGGGTGTGGAATCATGCGGCATGCCCAGGTTTCTCAGCCGAGTCCGATCGAGTGGCGCCGCGCGCGGGTGCTCGTTCGCTTCGTCCGCCGTCGGCCCGGTCGCGACGTGATCACCGTCTCGCGCCACGGGGCGCTCGCGGTGGTGACGCTCGTCAGGCCCGAGGCCCGAAACGCCCTCACCGGGCCGATGATGCGCGGGCTGGCGACCGCGATCCACGAGCTCGACCTCGACGGGGCGGTGCGCGCGATCATCCTGACCGGGACCGACCCCGCCTTCTGCGCCGGGTTGGACCTGAAGGACCTGAGGAACACCTACGACGACCTTGAGCTCGGCCCCGAGATGGGCGTCGTCCAACGCGGTCTGCTGCCGGAGTGCTCCACCCCGATCATCGCGGCGATCAACGGTCCCGCGGTCACCGGTGGCCTGGAGCTGGCTCTCGGGTGCGACTGGATGATCGCCTCGCGCGAACACGCCACGTTCGCCGACACCCACGCGTGCGTTGGGTTGATGCCCGGCGGAGGGATGACCATCCGCCTCCCGCAGCTGGTGGGCATCAACCGGGCCCGCCAGATGTCGCTCACCGGGAACTTCATCGACGCCACCACGGCCTACGAGTGGGGCCTCGTCAACGAGATCTGCGCTCACGACGAGCTGATGGCGCGAGCCGTGGAGCAGGCCGAGGCGATTGCGGCCTGCGACCCCGCGGTGGTGCGCGAACTGCGCACGATGTACGACGTGCTGGGCCTGCTCTCGAGCGACGAAGCCCATCGCGAGGAGTCTCGCTGGAGCCGGCGATGGATGAGCGAGCAGTTCGACGAGGCCTCGTTCGCACGGCGCCGGCACGACATCATCGCCAGGGGCAGCGCCGAGCAGTAGGCGGGCCGCCGCGCGGCGAGGGAGTTGGCCGCCGAGTGACGCTGCGATCGCCGGACCGCTAGAGATGGAAGAGATCGACCATGGTCCGGGCAGATTTGGCCGATCCGAGGAGGGGCACGCCGAGCAGCGTCTCGGTGGTGGCCAGCAGTGAGTAGTGGGTCAACAGCGCCCCGACTCGTCGGCCCCTGGGCACCGAGGGCGCGATGACGTAGGTGGGCACGCGATTCGTCGCCTGGGTGTCGTCCTCGTCGAAGGTGATGAACAACACGAGCGAACGCGACTGGTACTGAGGGCTGGCGATGATCTTGGGCACCAGCCGGGCGAGCCAGCTGTCGCCGGTCGCGACCGGGCAACTGTGCATGTCATTGCAGATGTCCGGAACGATGAAGGTGAACGCGGCGCCCAGGGGGAGCTTCGACGCGAGCGGCACGTCGTTGTGCAGACAGTTCGAACCGAGGTTGGTGTAGTAGACGGCGGGATTGTGTCGGGCCGCGTAGTTCCCACTCGTCACCTGGGCACAGGGCCCGGGCATCGACTCGACGAGGGCGCGCCAGTTGCCGTGGAGCTGGGAGAAGATGTTCGGGACGTTCAAAGGGTGCGCCACGGGCTCAGCGTCGTCGGTGACGCCCTGGGTCGAACCCGAGGTCAAGGCGATGTAGTTGGGCAGGCTCGGGTGCGAGACGGCCACGTCATTGGTCGCCAACGCGCACTTGGCCGCGAGTCCGTTGAGGTAGGGGGCGCTGGGCGAGTCCACCACCGAGTACCCGACGTTCTCCAGGACGATCCACACGACGTGCTTGACGTGGGCTGGACGGGCCGACCCCACGCACGGTGCCGCCGCCGTCAGCCGACTCGGCACCC
>JADGOJ010000001.1 GCA_017883045.1 Acidimicrobiales bacterium | reverse complement strand
GCCAGGTCAACGGGAACAACGTCAAAGACCAGTGGGGCACGTGGACGCTCTACACCACGGTGAAGCCCAAGTCCTCCGGCGGCGTTCCCACGACCACGAGTCCCAGCTCCGGCGGGGTCTCGTTCTAACGGCCGAGCTCTAGGAGGTCCGCGATGTCCCTGGCCATCCAGTCACCATCCAACGCCAGATCGATCCGTCGATCAGAAGGGGACCGCCCTGCGAGCGCAGCGCCACTGGCGATGCGCTCGAGGGTCTACCTGCCCGCGTGCGCGATCGCCGTCTCGGCTGTTGGATTGATCGCCCTGGGATGGGCGACCCACTGGGGCGGCGCGAGTCTCGCCGATTCGATGACAGGCCTTCGGATCGTCGTCATCGGGCCAGCCACGCTGGCGATCCTCGCCCTACTTCTCGTCGCCGAGCGCGTGTGGCCGGCCCAGGACCGACCACTCTTCGCACGGGGCCACCGACAGGACGTGCTGTACACGATCCTCAACATGACCGTGACCGTCCCGTTCGTGGCGGTCCTGTCGCTCTCGTTCGCCGACGTCGTTCGCGCACGTCTGCCGTGGCTGACCTTTCCCCGGATCGGCGCCCTGCCACACGGACTCGTCATCGCGGCGATCTTCGTTGCCATGGACGGCTGCAATTGGCTCGCCCACCTGGCGAACCACCGCGTCCAGGTGCTGTGGCGATTCCACGAGCTCCACCACTCCCAAGAGGACATGACCGTCCTGACCGTCTTTCGCACGCATCCCTTCGTCCACTTCGTCTATCTCATCGCCCTGCTGCCGGGCATCGTGCTGCTCGCGAACGGCGCATTGCCGACCGCCCTGCTCGTGATCTACGCCGGGTGGGTCGCGCTCGCCCATTCGAACATCCGACTCGGCTTCGGGCCACTCGGTCGGGTGTTCGTGAGCCCCAACTATCACCGGATCCACCACCGTCTTGAGGGGCGTCAGGACGTCAACCTCGGCTTCGCGCTCTCCACCTGGGACCAGCTCTTCCACACCGCGGTCTTCCCCACGTCGCAGACGGTCGCCATCGACACGGGGCTGAAGGGCAGGCCACTGATCGTGGAGCACGGCACCCCCCGCCCACGCCACCTCATGGTCTTCCTCTCGCAACTCGTCGCTCCGTTTCGACCAATGAACGAGAACCAGCTCCCACTGCCGACCTGGTCGTCCTCGTCCCGAGACGCCAAGCCATGAAGTTCCCCGCCGTGAAGACGGCAGCGGGTCTTCGGGGCCTTGCGCCATCACCTGGTTCTGACCAGCAGCGACTCGAGATCGCCCGGGTCGTCGCCCGGGTCGCCCTGGCGTGGATCTTCGTGTACCACGGTTCCGGCACCCTCTTCGACACCCTTCAGGGACCGGGACTTCACGCCGGCGCCAACTTCTACGCCACGACGGCCCATCTGCACCCTGGGATGTTCTTCGCGGTGCTCAGCGGCACGATCGAATTCTGTGGCGGCATCGCCATCGGCGTGGGGCTCTTCGGCCGACTGGCGGCCCTGGCACTGATCGGCGAGATGGTGATGGCGATGATCACCGTGACCTTCAAGCACGGACTCGAATCGAGCGGGCTGGGACAGGGCTACGAGATCAATATCGCCCTGGCCGCACTCGCGGCCGTCATCGTGGTCGTGGGAACGGGGCGTTACGGCCTCGGAGTCGTCATCCGTCGTTCGCTCAAGAAGCGGCGCTGACGACGCGTCGGCGACTCGTCCCTGCCACGACCGCGTCAATCATCGATCCGTCGCCGTCACTCGGCCGTCCGTCGTAGGTTCGTCTTCCCACCCCCGGCCAGGACAACGACGTCCGACGTCGCGCCTCCAGATCGGACAGGGTCGCTGGGGTGCACGCCACGTTCCCACGTCGCCCAACGGGGTGATGCTCTCTTGGAGGCGGCGTCCGGATTCGAACCGGAGTACGGGGCTTTGCAGGCCCCTGCCTAACCACTCGGCCACGCCGCCAGAAGTGAACATCCTACTCTGCGGGTCTAATGGGCCTGGCGTCCCTTGCTCTTGAGGTAGTAGTACAGGGCGGCCCCGACGAACACGAGCACCAGGATCTCGATCAAGGTGAAGAAGGTCGCCGCCAGGAAGCCGATCACGGTGAAGAGCACGTACAGCACGAGCACGATGACCGCCAGTACTCCGATGGTCTTGAGGATCGCCACGTCGTCTCCTTCGTCCTCCCCATGGTAGGCGCCGCGCGGGCAAAATCCACGGTGAGTAATCTGAAGGGGTGATCCGACGTCTCCCGCTGGCTGCAGTCCTGAGCATCGCGATACTCGCCGCCACCCTGGTGCCGGCACTCCCCTCATCGGCCAGCGCCTCCTACACCGTCACGAGCACCGTCCCGTCGTCGCTGTCGATCTCGCTGCCCCTGTTGCGCTTGCACTTCAGCGCGCCAGCCAGTGCGAAGAGCCTGCCGGCCCTGCGCGTCTCGCCCGCGCTCAAGGTGAAGTGGCAGCAGATCGGCGCCCGCGACGTGCAGGCGGTCGTCGTCGGCCAGCTCCTCCCGGCCGTCGCCTACACCATCGCAGTGCCCATGCGCATGCGCTGCGCGAGCCGCTGCTCGTTCACCGCGGTGTCGGCGCACGTCGCCTCGGTGGCCACCAGCCTGACGTGGGAAGCGCAGCTGCTCGCCGAGCTCAACTACCTGCCGCTCACCTTCACGCCGAACGCGACCGCGGGCGACTCCTCCCAAGCGGTAGGTGGAACCTTCGCGTGGAAGTACGCGAGCCTGCCGACGTCGCTCAGTGCGCAGTGGCGCCTCGGCGTCGACAACGTGATCCTGCACGGGGCGCTGATGGCCTTCCAGAGCGTCAGCCAACTCCCGACGACCGGTGTCGCGGACGCGACCACCTGGGAGAAGCTGATCGCCGCGGTGCAGACGAACAAGATGAATCCCGGTTCGTACGACTACGCCGTGGTCTCGGAGGGTTCGCCCGAGACGACGACCCTCTACGTGGCGGGGCGCCTGAAGTTCCGTACCCTCGCCAACACCGGAATCTCGGTCGCCCCGACGGTGACCGGCACGTTCCCCGTGTACCTGCGCTACGCCAGCCAGACCATGTCGGGCACCAACCCCGACGGCTCGCACTACAGCGACCCGGGCATCCCGTGGATCTCGTACTTCAACGGGGGCGACGCCCTGCACGGCTTCGTGCGCTCGACCTACGGCTGGCCCCAGAGCCTGGGCTGCGTGGAGATGACCTACGCGGCCGCCAAGGTCATCTGGCCCTTCACGCAGATCGGCACCCTGGTCACCGTCACGGCGTAGCAGCCACCGGCCTCGCGGCTCGAGTCAGTCCGATCGGGACTGGCCCCGCGACCCAGCTGCTCGGCACATTCGTGAACGGATCCACAAGCGGACCTGAACGTCGTCCTCGCGCGTGCTGACCACCAGACCCCACGGGGCGGCTGTTACTCTCCGAGGTGAATGACGAATCCAACGACACGTGGGGGTGCGATGCGACGCTGGCCCCTGCGGCTCGTTCTCGGCGCGTGCCTCTTCGCGCTCCTGGTCTTCGGTTTCGAGGTCGACCACGCGCATCACGTCGCCAGTGCCGCGCCGACCACCCTGGCTCGGACCACGGGCCCGGGCACCGCCGTCCACTCCACGACCCCGACGTCAGCGCCGGCGCACGTGTCGCCCGTCACGCGCCCCCAGCTCCCGATCTCCAATCGCGCGTCGTTCAAGCCGCCGGGTCGCGGATGTCGCTTCTCGACCACGACCGCCGCGTCGGTGGCGCCCACGACGACGACCGGGCCGAGCGCCCCCGACGCCTCGTCGACGACCCTCGTGACGTCCAAGTCCGCGCACGCGACACGCCAGTTGCCGATCGGACGTTGCGTCGTGCTCGAGGTCGGCGACTCGCTCGGCAACGACCTCGGCTGGGGACTCGCGCGCGAAGCCAGTACGACACGCGGACTCGTGCTCGTGCAGAAGGACCTCTCCTCGAGCGGACTGGTCACCGCGTGGTTCTACAACTGGCCCCGCCACTTCAAGACCTACCTCGCTCAGTACCGCCCGCAGCTCGTCATCATGACCTTCGGCGCCAACGACGAGCAGGGCATGGTCGTGAAGGGCCACGCCGCCGCGTTCGGATCGGCCGAGTGGCACCGGGCCTACACCGCGAGGATCCTGCAGATGGCCCGGATGGCCTCGAAGGCCGGCAGCTACGTGCTCTGGATCGGACTGCCGATAATGGAGCCGACCCAGTACCGCCAGGGCGCCTCGATCCTGAACTCGCTCTACGCCACCGTCGCCACGCGCGTGCCCGGCGTAACCTTCCTGCCCACCTGGAACCTGCTGGCCACCTGGGGCGGCCAGTTCCGCAACGCCGCCTGGGTGAACGGCGCGCCGTCGGTGCTGCGCCAGCCCGACGGCATCCACTTCACCGTCGTGGGCGAGAACGTGCTCGCCACCTACGTCGCCCAGCGCATCGCGGCGATCTACCACGTCAGTTTCGCCCCCGCGGCGCCCATGGCGGTCACCCGCTGAGACGGCGGTCAGTGGGCGTTGGCGAGGTGCCCGATCACCAGCGTCGCGTCCCACGAGATCGCCAGGCAGATCACCAGCACCATCGCCACGGCCACACGATCGTGGTCGAGCCGGCGCGAGCGGCGGATCGGGTTCTCGAGCAGGTGGTACGAGGCCACCGCGCAGACGAGGGCGCCGGCCACCTCGAGCACGCGGGCGAAGGGTGACGTCGGCGGATGGACCATCTGCAGGGGCAGCATCAGCCACGCGAAGTGCCACAGGTACAGCGAGTACGACACGTCCCCGACGTAGCGCATCGGCCTCGTCGCCAGCCACGGCGCAGGTCCGCGCCCGGCGCTCGCCTGGCCGGTCCAGAGCAGCAACGCCGTCGCGCCACACGGCCACCACGCCAGCACCCCGGGGTAGACGCTGGTGGTGTTGAGCCGCAGCACCGCCAGCGCAAGCACCGCGACGGCGATCCACGCGACGGCGGCGTTCGCGCGTGGGGTGCGCCGGGCCCACACCGCGGGCAGCACCGCCACCAGTCCCCCGAGCCCGATCTCCCAGAACCTGGTGAACGGCGAGTAGTAGGCCGAGATCGGGCTGATCGGCGTGAGATGGAACGACCACCACGCCGACGCGACGATCCCGGCGACCAGGAGCGCGCCGAGCGCGCTGGCGCGCTGGCGCGGCGGCGCGAGCCACGCGAGCGAGAACACCACCAGCGGGAAGAACAGGTAGAACTGCTCCTCGACCGCGAGGGACCAGTAGTGGGTCACCAGTGACGGCGCGACGCCCGGGATGAAGTAGTTGCTGCTCGTGTGGATCAGCCGGAAGTTCGCCGAGAAGAACGCCGCCCAGCGCACGTCGCCGAGCAGCTTGGGATCGAAGTTGGGGCCGAGCTCCACGTAGGCGGCCACCACCGTCCACACGAGCACCACCGTCGCGGCGGGCACGATCCGCCGAATCCGTCGGGCGTAGAAGTGGCCGAGGTTGCGCCGCACGCCGCGCGCAGGCTGGCGCATCAGCAGTCCGGTGATCACGAAGCCGCTGATGACGAAGAAGACGTCCACGCCGATGTAGCCGCCCTCGAGGCCCGGGACCCGCGCGTGCGCGAGGACCACGAGCACGACCGCCACCGCGCGCAGCCCCTGAATGTCCGGTCGGAAGAACCGCCTCGCCGAGCGCTGCGCCGCGTCGAGGTCCGGGGCCGCCTCGTCGAGGGCTGAGAGATGGGCGTCAGCCATGAGCGAAGAGTACTGCCCTCGTTGGTTGCAATCGCGCTGGATCGGCACCGGCACGCGTCCACCTCCGCGTGGCGAACCGACTCGAACCTGGCGAGGGTCCGCGGGGTCGAACCCGGGGCCGGCGGTCTCAGCCGCCCGGGGACCGCTCGGGTCCGAATGCGTGGCGGCCCCGCTGGGTGGCGATCTCCACGCCGTGCTCTCGCAACTCCGACGCCGTGCCCACGGCCGCCGAACCGAACTTCTCGCGCACCTCGTCGACGGCGTCGCGCAGGGCCTCGTTGCCCACCTGGCGCTCGCGCGAGATCGCCTCGGCCCGCTCGCGAGCGTTGCTCGACGACGGGTCCAGCCCGAAGCTCAGCTGCATCTGGTTCTCGTCGCGCTCGAGGAACGACGAGGCGTGGATTCCGAGCAGGCGAACGGCGTGGGGGAACTCGATGGACTGCAGCAGGGCCCCGGCGATCGCGGTGATGGCGTACTCGTCGTCGATGCCGAACGAGAGCGTCTGGGAGCGGCTCACGCTCGTCAGGTCGTCGAAACGCACAATGACCGTGATCGTGCGCGCCACGCGACCTTCAGCGCGCAACGCCCGCGCCACGATGGCCGCGTGGCCCTTGGCCGCTTCGACGGCGTCGTCGATGCCGGCGAGGGACTTGGCGAAGGTCTGCTCGTGGCCGACCGACTTACCGACGCGGTGGACCTCGACGACCCGCTTGTCCTCGCCGTGGGCGTAGGCGACGAGCGTGGAGGCCATGGCGACGCCCAGGTGGCCGGCGAGCGTCGCCTCGTCGACGCGCGCGAGGTCGCGCACGAAACGCAGCCCCAGCTTCTCGAGCTTCGCCGCCGTCGCCGGGCCGACGCCCCACAGCGCGCGCACCGGCAGTTCGGCGAGCCACCGCTGCTCGAGCGCGGGGCTGACCCACACGACGCCCGCCCCGTCGACGAGTCGCCCGTCGACGACCGTGGGCTTGGACTCCTTCGAGGCGAGCTTCGCGAAGAGTTTGTTGCGCCCGAGCCCGACGCCACAGAGCAGCCCGAGCTCGCCGTTGATGCGCCGTCGCAGGTCGGCGGCCGCCTCGAGGGGGCGCACGCGCAGGCGCCGCAGGCTGCGCAGGTCGGCGAAGACCTCGTCGAGCCCGAGCGACTCGTAGTCCGGGGTGAGGTCGCGCACGATGTCGTGGAACTGGCGCGAGTAGACCTCGTAGCGGTCGAACCGTCCGGGCAGGATGATCAGGTCCGCGCAGCGCCGACGCGCGATGACGCTCGGCATGGCGCTGCGCACACCGTAGCGACGGGCCTCGTAGCTGGCGCTCGCGATGACGCCGCGCTCACCTCCCCCGCCGACCGCCACGGGCTTGCCGCGCAGCGAGGGGTCGTCGAGGATCTCGACCGACGCGAAGAACGCGTCGAGGTCGACGTGCAGGATCGGCGCCTCGTCGACCGTCGGCTCAGAAGGCGAGTTCAACGCTGCGAAAGGCCTCACCGAAGGCCGCTCCGACGGGACGCCCGGCCTGTTCGGCCCGTCCGTAGACGACGTCGCGAATCTCCTCGGCGTCGCCGGCTAATTGCGAGCCGTGGGCCAGTACGGCCTGCACCTTGGTGTCGATCGTTCCACTGACGTCAACGACCACGTCGGGTTCGTGCGTGCCGCTCAGCAGCAGCCGGCCCACCTGATGCGCCTCACCCTTCGTCGGGAAGTAGAGCGGCATCGCGGCGGCGGGCGCGACGGCGTCGAGCAACGCCCAGCCCGTCTCGCGGTGGTCGCGGTGATTGACGTACACCCCGCCGAAGAACGTCGCGGTCGGGTCGGGGCCCACCACGACCTCTGGTCGGTGCTGGCGGATCAGGCCGACGAGCGTGGCGCGCAGCTCCTCGTCGTTCGACACTCCGCCGTCGGGCCGATCGAGGCAGGTCACGGACTTGGCGCCGAGCAGGTCGGCCGCGAGCTGCAACTCCACCCGACGGATCTCACGCAGCGAGCCCGGGTCGGTCTGGGGAGTGTGCGAGCCCTTCGATCCGTCGCAGACCACCACGAGGTGCACCGCGCAGCCCTCGTTCGCCCACTGCGCCAGTAGTCCGCCGGCCGCCACGTCAGCGTCGTCGGGGTGGGCGTAGATCGCCATGGCCGACTGGGGAAGCAGGCGAAGTGCGCGCATCTCAGCCGCGCAGTTTGGGGGCGGTGGTCTTGACGAGCATGCCGATCTCACGCGCGAAGTCCTCGGTGCCCTCGAAGCCCTTGTAGACCGACGCGAAGCGCACGTAGGCCACGTCGTCAACGTCGCGCAGCGCGTCGAGCGCCGCCATGCCGACCTCCTCGGTCGTCACCTCGCGATTGAGCAGACGCATCGACTCGTCGATTCCCACCACCAGCGCCTCGAGGACCTCCTCGTCGACGGGACGGTTCTTCGCGGCGGCGCGCACGCCGCTCAAGATCTTGGCCCGGTCGAAGGGTTCACGCTCGCCCGAGCGCTTGATGACGTAGAGCCCCACCTCCTCGATCCGCTCAAACGTCGTGTAGCGCTGGCTGCAGGCCGAGCACTCGCGCCGGCGCCGGATCGCGACTCCGTCCTCGGCGAGGCGAGAATCGACGACCCGGTCGTCGTCGGCCGCACAGAAAGGACAACGCATGGCATCACGATACACCCAAATCCCTTGAAATTTAGGGGATTACGATGTGCTCGCCGGGAACCACGACCGAGGAATCGATCTGGTGGACCAGCGCGCGGCGCGCGAGCGACGGGTCGACCGGGTTCATCAACTTCGCGATCGAGTGCAACGTGTCGCCCGGTTGGACCACGTAGTCCATGCCCGAGGCCAGCACCGAACTGTTCGCGAGGTCCGTTGGGAGTCCGGCGCCGGTCACACCACCGAAGGCGTGTCCGGGCCACCCGAGGATCGCCAGTCCCGACACCAGCGCGACGGCCACCATCGTGCGCCGGCGGCGTTGCAGCATCCGGGCGCGAGCGGCGCGGCGCTGCGCGAGCGAGGGTCCGGTGCGCAGTGGCGGCGGCAGGGTCTGCACCGAGACCAGGCGCAGGTACGGACGCGCGTCGAGCTCGAAGAGCTCCTCGTTCTGAAAGACTTGGACTGCGGCCATCTCCGACTCCTCACCTAGGCGAACACCTGTTCGTAATAATAGGACGAACAGGTGTTCGATGCAAGGGGAATCCTAAATCTGGTCTGTGACATCTAGAAACGTCTGATTTCCGCCAGTTTCCGACCCAGTCGACCGAACTCCGTCCAGCTGGCAGGCCTGGTGAGGGCGGTGGCGGACAGCGACCTGGCAGCTCCCTCGAGGTCACGAACCAGCCGGATCCGGTGGCTGCGGACCAGCTCCGCGCACTGGGTCGTGAGCTCATCGTCAGGATGGTCGTGGGAGTCGGTGACCTGGCCGTCGGTCACCCAGACGACCGGTTCGCGACGGCGGCGCTGGCGAAGCGCCCAGAGCAGCACCGGACCGTCGACGCCGTTGCCGACGTTGCCCGACGGACAGCTGGTCGCGACCGCTCCCCGATCCGCCAGCAGCCACGCGTTGGCGACGTCGCCCCGGTCGCCCGGTCGATGGCTGTACCCGACGACCAGCGCGTCGGGGGCTCGACGTAGCAGCGATTGCAGTTGCGCCGGATCGATGTCCATCGAACCGCTCTGGTCGATGACCACGATCCCGCCATGGAAGGTCGCTCGCTGCGCGAAGGCCCGTTTGAGGTCGTCGGTCAACAGCCGGCTCGGGTAGCGCATCGAGGGGCCGGTCGCGCCCGGCCGCGCCCGGCGGACCCCCACTCCTCGAGGGCGCGGCGCCATCACGAGCGACGGGTCGAACTTCAGCGTCGCGAACCGCCCACTCGGAGGTCGCCGTCCTCCGGGCTCGAGCGAACGGCGGAACATCCGCAGTTCGTCAGGCGACGTCGGGGGTCGCGCCGACATGGACTGGGTGAGGATCCTCGCCAGCACGATCGTGGCGTTGGCGTAGCCGGCGGGAACCCGCTCGTCGTTCAAGCGGGTGGATCCGAGTGACGAAGTGGCGAAGCCTCCCATCAACGCGAGTGCCCGCTTGCGCACTGCGCGCAGTCCGGGCAGCCACGACGGGTTGCCCTGGCGTATGCCCGCCAGGTAGTCCTTCTCCGCGCCCGTGCCCAGCACCGCCATCAAGAAGCACAGCGCTTCAGACCACTGCGCACTCTCGGCGAGCCGCCGTCCGCCGTTCTTCTCCGATCCGTCGCGAAGCAGACCGACGTCGAAGTCGAGTCGGCCGACGAGGGTGTTGATCCGCAGCTCCTCGGCGCATTCGAGTGCCCGAGGCGAGAGATCGTCCGACGCACCGTAGTGCTCGTGAAGGTGCGGACTGACCCGGGCGTGCATCAACTCGTGCGCGCGCACCACCCTCGAGGTGCCGTCTCGACCGAGCGGCACCTCGAGGATCCGATCGGTCAGGTTGCAGCTCGCTTCGCCGCGGAGCGTCGAGCCCGGGTGCACCGTCCACTCACCACTGGCGAATCCATCCTCACGCCCCGTGACCAGTTCGGGGTGGATGACGGTGATCGCCACTAGAGGCCGCCGATCGACAGGGCGTCGAGCACGCTCGATGCGGCGTCGGCCCCGAAGACCAGATGAGCGGCTCTCGTCGCTCCGCAGTGACGACGCAGGTCGTCAAAGGCGTAGAAGCTGCGAAGCGACACCCGGCGTCCGGCGGGCCCGAGCGAGCCGGCCAGTGCCGGAGCGCGCAGGTCGCTGCTCAAGCTCGCCACCGACGAAGGGTGGGGGCGGTCGACGCGGATGCTCACCGGGAAGCGGTCGCGCAGCGAGAGCGGCAGGTCGTCAAGTTCCTCGATGTTGGACGTCATGACCACGGAGAACTGCGGACCGGGCCGGACCCACTCTGACGTCTCGGGGTTGCGCCATCGCGCCGACTCGGGAGAGTCGGTCATCGCGAGCAACGTGCTCAGCGAATCACCCGACGCGCGATCGACCTCATCGACGACGAGGCGACTGCCGAGCCCACTTGCCCCGCGCCAGGCGCGAATCGCCGGACCCTCCCGCCACTCCCACCGGTTCTCCCCGACCGGCATCCAGGTGCCCGTGATCTCGCCCGACGTCAGGTCCTCGGTGCACACCAACCGTTCGGCCTGGACTGCCAGCACGCCGTAGTGCAGGGCGGCGAACGTCTTGCCGGTGCCCGAGGGACCGTAGAGCAGGACCCTGTTGATACCCGCCGCCGTGACGTCGGCGAGGTCGCGCCAACACGAACCCGGTTCTTCGACATGCTCTTCAAACGCCACTGCGCCTCCTGACCTAGGCGACACAAGCGGTCCTGCGGTCCCCAAGAACGAATCAAGGTTCGGAAGATCTCCAATGGGCCCGTGCCCCGGCAATCGTTGCGGGAACGGACGTGACGAACCCCCTGCCCGGCGTCCGAATGTCCCGCACGCCGGGCAGGGGGTTCTGGTCGCTGCTAGATGCTGAGCTCTCGCTCGATGGCGGCGAGCTCTTCAGCCGTGCCCTGGATCTTCGGGCCCTTGAACCACTTGCGCGCCGAGACCGCGTACCAGATGGCGGCGAAGCCGAGCACCACCAGGACCGCGACCGGCGTGTAGTTGAAGTTCGCCGCGGTGATCGGCTGGACCTGGGGCAGCATGAACAGGATCACGATGAACACGACCCAAGTGATGGCGACCCACCCGAAGAACGGGCCCCACTTACCGAGCTGCCACGGACCCGGGTGGAACGCCTTGCCGTTGATACGACGCAGGAACACCGGGATCAGGTACGCGACGTACAGGCCGATGACCGCGATGGAGGTGACCGCCGCGTAGGCCGTGTAGCTCTTGAGGTAGGGCACCGAGAGGATGAACGCGCCGACCGAGCCGAACCACGCCGAACGGACCGGTACGTGGCTCCTCTTGCTGACGTGGTGCCAGTAGTTGGAGAAGGGCACCGCGCCGTCTCGAGAGAACGCGAAGATCATTCGCGAGTTCGCGGTCACCGACGACATGCCACAGAAGAACTGGGCGCCGATGACGACGAGGATCAGCAACTCGGCCACGATGCGCCCGGTCGAGTACTCGAAGATCACCGCCCACGGCACGGCGTTGGTCGCCACGGCGGCGTAGTTGGGGAACACGATCCCGCCGATGGTGACGGGGAAGACGTGAGGGATGGCCATGCTGACACCGATCAGCAGGACGAACCCGGCGACCAGTGACACCCAGATGGAGTTGACGATTCCCTTCGGTCCCGACACGGCGGCGTTCAGCGTCTCCTCCGTTACGTGGGCCGAGGCGTCGTAGCCGGTGAAGGTGTACTGCGCGTTCAAGAGACCGATGAGGAACACGTAGAACGGGATCGAGAATCCCGACAGGCCGGCGAACGCGTGCCATCCGGCACTACCGAAGAGGAACGAAGCCGACTGGTGGCTGTGCGACGACGGCGAGATGAACAGCAGCAGCACGATCACGGTCACACCAACGAGGTGCCACCAGACCGAGAGGTTGTTGAGCAGCGACACCAGCTTGATGCCGAACGTGTTCAACAGGCCCTGAGCGAACAGGATGACGGCGAGCAGGGCAATGGTGTGCCCCGGCGACAGCCAGTACTGCCGGTTCGTGAACAGGGCGAGGAACGCCGAGCAGGAGAAGGCCGTGCCGAAGCTGATGCCGGCGGTGACCGCGACCTGGCCGAGCAGGTTGAACCAACCAGTGAACCACGACCAGATCGGGCCGCTCTTGCCCGGAGCCAGTTTGGCGGCCCAGTAGTAGAGGCCACCGGCGGTCGGGTACGCGGAGCAGATCTCGGCCATCGAGAGCCCGGCGAAGAGTACGAGCGTGCCGACGAGCAGCCAGCCCCAGATCATCGTTGGCGGGCCACCGTGCTGCAGGCCGAAGCCGTAGAGCGTCAGACATCCCGAAAGAATCGAGATGATCGTGAACGAGATCGCGAAGTTCGAGAACTTGCTCATCCCCCGGTTGAGTTCTTGCGCGTAGCCCAACTGGTGGAGTCTCTCGGTATCGCTCAGCGCGCCCGGTGAGGCCGTATTACTCTGATCCGCCATTGAGTCCCCCTCAACTATTCATCTGAAATCCGTTGAGCGGAATACTAGAACTTCGAAGTGCTCCGCACGCGACTCTGATGGGCCCTACGGACCGAGGGATAAGTGCCTCCACAGAATGAACGTTCGGCCAGTCGCAACGCGCGCACGTCCGACAAATTCGCGCCCACCGACACGACCCGACCTGACGAATTCATCAACCTCGTTCCGTCCATCTCGAGTGATAGTTCACGCAGGGATCATGTGCGACTTCTGTGAACAATCTTGGGCACTTGGTCCCTAGCCGCGCCGTGGACGAAGTGGTCTGAGAGAGTCATGATGAAGTCAGTGCCCACCAGTTAGGACGGTTTTGGGCACTCGAGAGAGGAGTCCTGATGTTCGACAAGATTGTCGTCGCCATTGACGAGTCCGTGCACGCTGACAAGGTCCTCAGTTCGGTGGCTGAACTCGGCGCGAAGTTCGGATCGGAGTTGCGGGTGGTCCACGTGCTGGAGACCGGTTTCGTGGGCAAGGCCGGGGCCGTCAACCTAGAGAGTTCGGAGATGGCGCACAAGGTCGTGAACGAGGCCGTCGCGTACCTCGAATCCAAGGGCCTCAAGGCGACCGGGAACGTCCGCGCGGGCCTTCACGGGAAGTTGGCCACGGAGATCAACGACGAGGCTCACTCCTTCGGCGCACAGCTCATCGTGCTCGGTTCGCACGGCTTGACCGACCTCGAGGGTCTGTTCGTTGGCAGCACGACGCACCGACTGATGCACGTCACCGATCTGCCCGTCCTGGTGGTTCCCTAACGCGCATCCGCAGCTTCGAGGAGTCGATGAGTACCCGCTCGACGGCGCCGTCGTGACCGCCAGCGCGCCTCGGTCACTGCCGTGGCTCGTTGCGGGCAGTGGGTCGCGTCGACGTCCTGAACCGACCGCCGGGCACATCCGCAGCGCCGCAGCCTCGTCGTTTGGATCTGTTCACGTTGGCGGTTAGTCGCACGTTCGACCGGCTCGATCGTGAGGTCGGGGTCGTCGGAGCGGGTTGTCACAGATTGTGTAGCCTCGTTTTCTAGACGGTACGAACCGGTCATGCGGCGAGTGGTCGTCAGCCGCAGAGTCGAGGAGACGAAGTGACAACATCAACCCCCGGTCGTCCAACCCACGAAGAACTGGTCGAACTGATTCGCACCGGCGACGTCGACACGGTGATCGTCGGCATCACCGACATGCAGGGCCGACTGCAGGGCAAGCGCCTCGACGCGACGTACTTCATCGACGAACTCCACGAGGGGATCGTCGAGGGCTGCAGTTACCTGCTCGCCTCGGACGTCGACATGCGCACCGTCGACGGCTTCGCGCTGACCTCGTGGGAGCGAGGCTACGGAGACCTCGCGTTCATGCCGGACTTCACGACGACGCGGATGGTCCCGTGGCACGACAAGACCGTGATCGTCTTCGCCGACGTCCAGACCGTATCGGGCGACCCGGTGAGGCCGTCGCCGCGCCAGGTGCTGTTGCATCAGGTGGAGCGGCTCGAGGAGCGAGGTTGGTCGGGACTGACTGGCACCGAACTCGAGTTCATCGCCTTCGAGGACACCTACGAGCAGGCGTGGAGCTCGGGCTATCGCGACATGACCCCGGTCAACCAGTACAACGTCGACTACTCGCTCCAGGGGACCTCGCGCGTCGAGCCCCTGCTCGGCAAGATCCGCCGCGACATGCGACTCGCCGGCATGGTCGTCGAGTCGGTGAAGGGCGAGTGCAACTTCGGCCAGCACGAGATCGCCTTCAAGTACGCCGCGCTCGCGGACAAGTGCGACGAGCACAGCCTCTTCAAGCTCGGCGCGAAGGAGATCGCCGCGCAGATGGGCTACAGCCTCACCTTCATGGCGAAGTACGACCAGCGCGAGGGCAACTCCTGTCACATCCACCTCTCACTACGCGACGCCGACCACAAGCCCGTCTTCGCCGGCTCGGGAGCACACGGCTTCTCGCCCGAGTTCGAGCACTTCCTCGCCGGCTTGCTCGCCTACTCGCGTGAGATGTCGCTGTTCCTCGCGCCCAACATCAACAGCTACAAGCGCTTCGTCGCCGGGTCGTTCGCCCCGACGGCGCTGCTGTGGGGCGAGGACAATCGCACGTGCGCGTTCCGCGTCGTCGGACACGGTCCGTCGCTGCGCGTCGAGTGCCGGGTGCCGGGTGGCGACGTGAACCAGTACCTCGCCATCGCGGCGCTGGTGGCCGCGGGCCTCGCGGGCGTCGACGAGAAGCTGTCGCTGCCGCCGGCCTTCCAGGGCAACGCCTACGCCGCGGACTCGGCGCGCGTGCCCACGACCCTCGCCGAAGCCGTCGGACTCTTCGACCAGAGCGCCATCGCACGCGCCGCCTTCTCCGACGAGGTGGTCGACCACTACGTCCAGGCCGGCCGCGTCGAGGTCGACACCTTCAACGCCGCGGTCACCGACTGGGAGCGCTACCGGGGATTCGAGCGGCTATGAGCTTCCTCTCCGTCGTCAATCCCGCCAACGAACAGCAGATCACCTCGATCGAGCTGTTCGACCTCGACGAGACCGACCGGGCGATCAAGCGCGCGGCGCACGTGGCGTCCACCTGGCGCGCCGTCTCGCCGGCCGACCGGGCCCGACTGCTGCGCCGCTTCTCCGACGTCGTGGGCGCCCACATCGAAGAGCTGGCCCAGCTCGAGGTCGCCAATTCGGGCCACACCATCGGCAACGCGCGCTGGGAGGCCGGCAACGTGCGCGACGTGCTCGCCTACTACTCGGGCGCGCCCGAGCGCCACGCCGGCAAGCAGATCCCCGTCGCGGGGGGCGTGGACCTGACCTTCTACGAGCCGCTCGGCGTCGTCGGGATCATCGTGCCGTGGAACTTCCCGATGCCGATCGCCAGCTGGGGCTTCGCCCCGGCGCTCGCCGCGGGCAACACCGTCGTGCTGAAGCCCGCGACGCTGACGCCCCTGACCGCCATGCGCCTAGGCGAACTGGGGCTCGAGGCCGGTCTGCCCGAAGGGGCCTTCCAGGTGCTGCCGGGGGACGGCGCGGTGGTCGGATGGCGCTTCGTGACCCACGAGGCCGTGCGCAAGGTCTGCTTCACCGGATCGACCGACATGGGCAAGAGGATCATGGCCGGCTGCGCCGAGCAGGTGAAGCGCGTCACGCTCGAGCTCGGCGGCAAGAGCGCCAACATCATCTTCGCCGATTCCGACCTCGAGCGCGCGGCCGCGAGCGCCCCGTCGGCGGTCTTCGACAACGCCGGCCAGGACTGCTGTGCGAGGTCGCGGATCCTCGTCGAGGCCACGGCCTACGACCGGTTCATGGAGCTGTTCGAGCACGCGGTGAGGCAGTTCCGCGTCCAGGACCCGACCGACGAAGCGGCCGAGATGGGTCCTCTGATCTCCGCGGGCCAGCGCGCGAGCGTCGACTCCTACGTGCAGGGCGCCAAGGTCGCCTTCGCCGGCAGCGCGCCCGCGGGCCCGGGCTACTGGTACCCGCCGACCGTGCTCGAGTCGGCCGACGGCCGCGACCGGGCCTTTCGCGATGAGATCTTCGGGCCCGTCGTGTCGGTGCTGCGCTTCGAGGGCGAGGCGGAGGCCATCAAGATCGCCAACGACAGTCCCTTCGGGCTCTCGGGGTCGATTTGGACGCGCAACGTCGGGCGCGCACTGCGCGTCGCGCGCGGCGTCGAGACCGGTGCGTTGTCGGTGAACTCGAACTCGTCGGTGCGCTACGCGACGCCCTTTGGCGGCTACAAGCAGTCGGGCATCGGGCGCGAGCTCGGACCCGACGCGCTGCGCAGCTTCAGCGAAGAGAAGAACGTATTCATATCAACGGAGGAATGATGGGACGACTGGACAGCAAGGTTGCGGTGATCACGGGGGCCGCGAGCGGAATCGGCCGCGCCACCGCGAGGCGCTTCGCCGCCGAGGGGGCCAACGTGGTGGTGGCCGACTTCGACGAGAAGGCCGGCCCCGAGGTCGCCAAGGAGATCGGTGGGCTGTACGTGCAGGTGAACGTCGCCGACGAGGCGAGCGTCGTGGCGATGTACGACAAGACCGTCGAGGTCTACGGCGGCATCGACATCCTGTTCAACAACGCCGGCATCTCGCCCGCCGACGACGACTCGATCCTCACGACGGGCCTCGAGGCGTGGCGCCGTGTCCAGGAGGTCAACCTGACGAGCGTGTACCTGTGCTGCAAGTACGGCATCCCCCACCTGCAAAGGCGCGGCGGCGGCTCGATCATCAACACCGCCTCCTTCGTCGCCGTGCTGGGCTCGGCGACGTCCCAGATCTCCTACACCGCCTCCAAGGGAGGCGTGCTCGCGATGAGCCGCGAACTCGCGGTCCAGTTCGCGCGCGAGAAGATCCGCGTGAACGCCCTCTGCCCCGGACCGGTCAACACCCCCCTGCTGATCGAGCTGTTCGCGAAGGACCCCGAGCGCGCGGCCCGTCGCTTGGTGCACGTTCCCATGGGGCGCTTCGGTGAGCCCGAGGAGATCGCCGGCGCGGTGCTGTTCCTCGCGAGCGACGACGCCTCGTTCGTCACCGCGTCGACGTTCATGGTCGACGGGGGCATCCACGGCGCCTACGTCACGCCGTTGTAGGGCGACGGCCTCCTTGGCGGTCCGACGACCACGGTGGCCCGTCGACGTTCGGGACGTTGGTCCCATGACGAAGTCGTTCCCACGAGGTATATCCTCGAACTAGCGGGGGTGTTTGGCCCGCGCGAATGCGAGACACTGCCATGACGACAACACCGCACCAGACGCCGGTCGAGGCCCTCGAAGCCCAGATCGGTTCGCTGAAGCCCGTGATCGACGCCATCCCCGAGTCGGTCTACGACAACCCAACCTGGCGGGGCGTGGGGTATTTCTCACGCGACGCCGCCCTCTACGCCGGGCTCTTGGTGTCGCTCGTCTACGTGAGCAACGTGTTCGCGGTGCTCGCGCTCGAGGCGGTCATGGCGCTCGTGGTATCGGCGCTCTTCATCGTCGGCCACGACGCCGCCCACGGCTCGCTCTTCAAGTCCAAGCGCCTCAATCACACCCTCGGCATCATCGCCTTCCTGCCGAGCTTCCACGTCTTCGAGGGCTGGATCCTCGGGCACAACCGGATCCACCACGCCTTCACCGTGCGCCAGGGCTACGACTTCGTCTGGCATCCCGTCACCCCCGCGGAGTTCGCCGCCATGAGCCCGTGGCAGCGACTCGTGCACCGCTTCGAGTGGTCCTGGCCCGGGACCGGCGCCTACTACCTGCACCAGGTCTGGGCGAAGAAGATGATGAAGGGCCCGTTCCCCGCGCGCTGGGTGAAGGCCATCAACCGCGACCGTTGGATCGTAGCCGGCTTCTTCGTCGCGATGCTCGCCCTGTTCTCCAGCGTCGGGGCGCTGATGGGCGACTCGCTCGCCGGGATCGCCTGGCTCGACGCGCGCACGGTGGTGCTGCCGTTTCTCGGCTTCAGCTGGGTCATCGGCTCGGCGGTGCACGTGCACCACATCGCGCCCGAGATCCGCTGGTGGAAGAAGTCCGAGTGGACCAAGTTCAAGGGGCAGATGGAAGGGACGACCGTGCTGCGCGTTCCCAAGGGCCTCAACTTCTTCCTGCACTGGATCATGATCCACGTGCCCCACCACGTCGACATGCGCGTGCCGATGTACCACCTCGAGGAGGCGGCTGCAGCGATCGAGCGGGCCTTCCCCGGCACCGTGATCGACAAGCCCCTGCGCTTCTCGGACCTGCGCCACAACGCCAAGGCCTGCAAGCTCTACGACTTCGACGAGGGCCGCTGGTTCACCTACGCTGAGGGCCGCGCCAGCCTCGCTCGGGCGCGCGCATGAGCTCGTTCAGCTACACGACCTACATCCAGACGACCCCGAAGAAGCTGTGGCGGGCACTGACCGAGCCGGCCAAGACCAAGCGGTGGTGGAACGCCACCTACAAGTGCGACTGGAAGGCCGGGTCGACGTACGCGATCAAGCAGAGCGGGGTCGTCATTGCCGACCCCGAACAGGTCGTGCTCGAGTCCGACCCCCAGAAGCGATTGAGTTACACCTGGCACACCTTCACCCCCGAGTGGGCCCAGGTCCTCGGCTTCAGCGACGAGTTCCTCGCCAAGGTCGCGAGCGAGCCCCGCTCGAAGGTCACCTTCAACATCGAGCCCCTCGGCGAGATCGTGCGTCTCACGGTGACCCACGACGGATTCAAGGCCGGCAGCACCGTCTTGAAAAGCGTGAAGGACGGCTGGCCGCCACTGCTCTCGAGTCTGAAGACGATGCTCGAGACCGGCGAGCAACTCCCCTTCTAGCGGCGGCGCAGGACCTCGCCGAACTCGAGAGGCCGACCGGAAGGCTGGAGGACACGCGGTGCGCCGAGGCGACGCGGAACAAGATCAGGGAGGAGGTGGCCGCACGCGGTGGACCCGCAGTCCTCCCCGACGGGCGACTCCGCCTGAAGACCGGCCGTCGCCGAGCGAAGGAACCGGCCCAGGCTCGAAGGGTCCCCCAGTCCGCGGAGTTCACCCAGAGACGCAACCGATCGACGCCTAGCGCGACATGAGGCGAAACTGGGCGCCGGTGGGATCGGCGACGGGCGCCATCCGCCCGTACGGGGAGTCCTCGGGCGCCGAGATGACCGAGCCGCCGAATTCGTTCACCTTGGCGAGCGCCTCGTCGACGTCGTCGACGCCGAAGTAGACCGTCCAGTGCGACGGGGCCCCGTCGGGCAGGACGTTCGACGCGTCGAAGATGCCGGCCACGTTCTCCCCGACTCCCTTCGCGGCGGTGTAGCGGAACTCCGCGGAGTCACTCATCACCTCGATGTCCCAGTCGAAGACGTCGCGGTAGAAGGTCACGGCCCTGTCGTAGCCCCGGGTGTGAAGTTCGAACCAGACCGGCGTGCCCGGCTCGCCGACGACGCCGAACCCGGGGAACTCGATCGGGGCCCACACGCCGATGGCGGCGTCGCCGGGGTCGAGCACCACGGCCATGGTGCCGAGGTCGCCCACCTGCATGCCCGGCACCATCACCGAGCCGCCGTGTTCGATGGCGCGCGCCAGGGTCGCGTCGGCGTCTCGAGAGCTGAGGTACACCGACCACAGGTCGGGCGCGGAGCCCTCGGACTGATTGGCCATCGCCCCAGCGACCGGCCGGCCGTCCTTCATGAACATGAAGTAGCCGCCGAACTCCTCGTTCTGCTCGCCGGCCTCGACCCCGAGGACCTGGCTGTAGAACGAGCGGGCCACTTCGACGTCCGAGGTCATCAGGTCGACCCAGCAGGGCGCGCCGGACGGTGTCTGGTCGGTCGTCGCCATGGGCTCTCCTCTCGCGGAATTCCCCCAATTAGAGCACAGCGAGTTCCGGGGCGCTAGGGGTTCGTGACGGTGGTGGTCGCCTCTTCGAGCGCGTCGGCACCCGACGAGCGCCAGTACTCCTGGACGATGACCTGCAGCGAACCGGCGACCGGCACGGCCAGCAAGACCGCGACGAAGCCCCCGAAGAACCCGCCGAGCCAGGCGCCGATATCCGCGCCGATCAGCACGGAGGTGAAGACGAGCAGCGGGTTGATCTTCACCGTGCGGCTCATCACCAACGGGTTCAGGACGTGGTTCTCGATCTGGGTGTACAGCAGGAAGACGATCGCCGTCACGGCCCCCGCGAACGTCGAATGGGTGAAGGCGAAGAGGACGGTCGGGATGCCGGCGAGCGCGCCACCGATGGTCGGCAGGAAGTCGACGAGCGCGACCCACAGCGCGAAGAGCAGGGCGTAGGGCACTCCGAGGGTGAGCAGCGTGACGAAGACCACGACGCCCGCCGAGAGCGACGTCAAGAGGTCACCGAGGATGTAGCCCGACACCGAGCGCGAGACGGCGCTGCCGATCCGGGTGTAGCGCGCAGCACGATGGGGCTCGAGCATCGTGATGAGCCCCCGGCGCATCTTGGGCGCCTCGACCAAGAGCAGCACCACGAAGGTGAAGACCCCGAAGAGCATCAAGAGGATCGAGGCCGCCCCCTTGCCCAGAGCGAGGGCCGGCTTGCCGAGCCCGGTCGCGATCGAGGTGATCTTCGCGGAGTTGCGCTGCACCCAGGACTGGACGTGGTAGCGGCGGATCAGGTGGCCGATCCAACCCCGGCCGTGCTGGGCCTTGTCGATGTAGGACGGCAGGGCGTTGGCGAAGTGCGTGAGGCCGTTTACGAGCGGGTAGCCGAACGCGAGGGCGAGCCCGAAGAACGCCAGCAGCGCCAGCACCGAGACGATGGCGACCGCGGGGCCGCGCCGGCGGACCTTCCAGCGCTCGAGGGCGACCACGAGCGGGTTGAGGATCAGCGCGATGAACCCCGAGAGCAGACCGATCATCAGGAGCGTCCTCAGGCGAAAGAGGACCTGGCCGAGGAGATAGACGCCCACGACCACGGCGATGGTGAAGAGGATCGCGCGCACCGGCACGCGGTTCACGTCGGCGACGCGTAGCATCCTGCCGCGGCGCGACTCGACTGGCTCGTCAGCGTCGTTCCGAGGATCGGATGAATCGATCGGCTCGTTCACCGGCAACGCCAGTACCTGCTTCCCACTAATGATTGGCGAACCTCGCTGGCACCAACAGATGGGTCGTGCCTGGTCATCCAGACATCTAACCACCCGGCGATCAAGAGCCGCAAACACCTTATGCGCTTCGATGACCTGAAGTTGGCGGACTCAGCCGATCACCGTGACGCTCACCTGGAATAGGCGGCTCGGGGGAAGGCACTGCGGATAGCAGTTCGGATTGTCGACGGCGGTGACCCTCGCCGTGCCGGGCGCCGTCGCAACGAAGCTGGCGCTGGCCGTGCTGGCCGTGGTCGCCGTCAGACGTCGCAGCACCGACGGGTCCGACGAGGCGGGCGCGGTCCAGGTGTAGAACGTGGGCCCCGTCAGCCTGAGAACCAGCCGGTCACCATGATGCAGGGTGAACCGGCGGGCGCTGTCATCCTGGGTGACCGAGATCGTCTGGGACTCGCTGAGGTGGCGCACCACGATGACGTGCACGCTCCAGAGCAGCGCCAGCATGGGACAGGCCTGCCCCGGCGGACAGATGATGGTCCCGGTCGACGTCACCGTGGCTCGACCCAGGGCCGTCGCCTGAAGCGTCGCCGTCAGACCGCCCGCCGTCGGACGCGAGACACCGGTCGCATGCACCGCGCGCGAACTGCTCTGGGGGTTGCCCCACTGGAAACCGCGCTTCAGGGAGATGCCCATTCGGGCTCCGAGTTCAATCGTCACCGTGCACGGCTGTGGCTGCGAGGTGATCCTCATCCGGGCATTCGCGACGACGCCGCACGACGTGACCGCGTGCGGCGTCGAGCCGACACCGGCCGAGCCACTTCGCGGCGTCGAGGCCGCCGAGACCCCAGGGAGCAGCGTCGCCGTGGCCGCGAGAACGGTGACGGCTCTCGCCAGTCGACCCAAGGCCAAGCCTCGCGCTTCCTTCATGCCAGGATTCTCCCACGACCACGTCCGACAGGGTGCTCGGGCCGCGGGGGCCGGGGGCCGCGGGGGCCGGGGCCGCGCGGGCCCGCAACGTCACGCAGTCGCTTGAACGACACCCGGGGATCGCGCGCCAGAACCGTGTCGACGGCTCAGAGCTGACGCGACGACCACAGGACCGCAGCGAGGACCACCGACGCCACGCCAATCACCAGACCGACGATCCAGCCCTGGACCTTGTTGGCCGCGAGGATCGCGCCGAGCGCCACGTCGAGCCCGATGATGCCGCTGGTGGCGAGGATGCGCATGGCCACTCGTTCGAACTGGGTGCGACGGCGGCGGCGTCCCGGGATCATGCCCTGGGTCCCCAGAGGCTCTTCCGCGGCCAGTTCAGCCGATGGCGTCGCGGCCTCGTCGCCGCCCACGCCGGTGTCGGGCGACGAGACCTCATCGTCGCGAGCCATCGCGCCCTCCTCATCGGGTTCGCGCGAATCGGTCATGCTCTTACCCTACCCACCTGCCCCGGCGTCTTGGCGCAGCGCCGGGGCATCGAGCACCTTCGCCGCCCGGTCGATCGGCGCAATCCAGAGCCACAGCGCGAAGAGCGCCGACACCGTGCCGGAGATGAGCAGGGGTACGACGCCAGAACCGTGCCACGCGAACCCGGCCCACACCCCGGCGGCCACGATCGCCAGCCCCGTGGCGCCCTGGTAGACGCCCTGCGCGCGGCCCTGCAACTCATGACCGACGAGCGACGACGCCCACGCCTTGCCCACTCCGTCGGTGCACGCCGCGAACATGCCGTAGACGCAGAGCAGGGTCCACGCGGCGACGTGGTCGTGGGTGAGCCCGAGGCCGAGGTAGCCGAGCGCGAAGAACGAGAGGCCGAGGGCGTAGATGCGCGAGCGAGAAAGTCGGTCGCTGAGGGCCCCCGCGGGGTAGCTCGCGAGAGCGTAGACCATGTTGTAGGTCGCGTAGGCCACGATCGTCATCGCGACCGAGAACCCGATCTCGTGCAATCGCAGCAGCAAGAGCGCGTCGGGGAAGTTGACGAGGCTGAATATCGTCAGTACCACGACCACGCGACGGAACGTGGGCGGCAGCGGCGCAGAGACGACCGGCGCCGTCGCGACCTTCGCCGGTGCCGGCGTCGAACGCCCGCGTCGGGGGTCGCGCACGAACAGCACGAGGACCGCGCTCAGCACCGCGGGAACGATCGCGACCCAGAGCAGGGGACGGATCCGGTGATGGAGCGCCTCGTAGGCGACGAGCCCGATCAGCGGCCCGAGAGCCGCACCGGCGGTGTCCATCATGCGGTGGAAGCCGAAGGCCTTGCCCCGCTGGGCGACGGCCACGCCGTCGGCGATCAGGGCGTCGCGCGGAGCGCCGCGCATCCCCTTGCCCAACCGGTCGACGCCTCGAGCGACCATGACCATCGGCCACGCGGTCGCCAGGGCGATCAGCAACTTTCCGATCGCGGCGAGGCCGTAACCCGAACCGATCAAGGGACGCCGACCCCAGCGGTCGGCCGCTCGGCCGGCCAACGGCGACACGATGGCGCTGAGCCCGTTCGCGAAGCCCTCGATCGTGCCGAGGACCGCGACGGGTGCTCCGAGAACCACGGTGACGAAGATCGGCAGGACCGGGTACAGCATCTCACTGGCCGTGTCCTGGAGCAACGAGACCGCCGAGAGCACCTTCAAGTTGTGAGTGAGCCACGCCCGATGCGTCGACGCGTCGAGCGAGCCCTCGGGCGGGTCGGACGTCGGTCGCTCAGCCATTGCGTTCAGTCTCGCACCCTGGGCGTACAGTGGCTCGACCGCCGCTGGCACCCACTGAACTTGTCCCGTCGAACCACGGACTTATCGTCGGTGGCGTCGCACCTCGACGGACCGTGGGACGACGGGAGACCCGTTCGACGTCCTAGCTCGCCCGGTCGATTCGCACGTCGCCCGACACCGTCGCCACCTTGATGGCGACCGTCTCGCCTTCGCTCGCGCCGTCGCCCGATGAGTCCAGTGGGATCGACGAGGCCATGTCCCCCGAGACGGAGTTGCCTTCGACGTCGATGGCGAGCCCGCGGACGACCGAGATTCGCACGTCGCCCGACACGGCGCGGACCGACATCTCGCCGGGAATCGTCGCCTTCAGGTCGACGTCACCCGAGGCCGTGTGGACGACGGTGGCGTTGCCAGCGCCGTCGCACTTGACGTCGCCCGAGGCGCTGCGGCACTCGAAGCTGGTGCGCACCTGGGCGGCCTGCACGTCGCCCGACGCCGAGCGCACGTCGAGCGTGTCGACCGGGCCGCTGACCACGACGTCGCCTGAAGCTGCCGATATCTTCACGTTCGCCAGTCCACCGCGTAGTTGGCTGTCGCCCGAGGCCGTCGCGATCTCGATCGAGGACCCCGCGGGGACCTTGATCTGCACGTCGACGTCCGAGTTGCCCAGTTCGAACCACGACCGCCTCTTCACGAGATCCTTGAGGCTCTTGAACGAGTCGAAGCTGTCGCGGGACTGGGTGCGCACCTCGAGGTAGTTCCTCTCGGCGTCGAACGTCACTTCGGCCTGCTCGAGCAGGTGCTCGTTGTTGCTCCCTCGGGCGCTGAAGGTGACCACGACGTCGGCACCCTCGTGCGCCTGAACCGTGACGTCGCCACTGCGACTCGAGACCTTGGCCTGCACCTGGCCGGTGGACGTGAACGACTCGATGCGTTGGTTCTCGGACCTCATGCTCGTGCACTTCCCTTCACGTCTCGCGACGTACGTTCGATCTTCTGCGTTGACATCCTCTGTTCCTTCCCTAGACCAACTGGCGGATCGCGCGGACCAGCTTCGTGCGGAACTTGTTGATCCCGCCGATGTGCAGTGCCTCGATGTCGTACGGGAAGTGCTGCTCCCCGCCGCGCGTCTCGAAATTCAGCGTGTCACGCCGGACCGACCGATACGAGAGCGAATCGGCGCTGCGCGTGGAAAACCATCCGAAGTGACCCATGACCGTTCCTCCCCTACCTACGCGCGGCCCTTGCCGCGCAGCTGACGCGAACTGCGCACGGTGCCCCCTGGCGCGTCGCTGCGCACCGACCGTTCCAGCGTGCGAACGATGAAGGTGTTGACGGATGAACCGACGTCGGTCGCCAGGTCCTCGATGGTGCCCTTCAACTCGTCGCTCAGTCGAAGCGCGATCCGAGCCGAGTAGTCACTGGTGGACGCGGGGCCCACGTCGGCGTTCGGCGCGACGAGGCGCACCAGTCGGACTTCGTCCCCTTCGAGGTTGAGCGTCAGCGGGCTGGGGTCCTGGAGGTTGAACTCCTGGACGAGGTGGTTCAGCGAGTCCAGGTACTGGGTGCGAATCGAGGGCTCGAGCGCGGCCCCAAGGCGCTCGGCGAGGGCGGAGGTCTCCGGGCCGCCGATCTCCGCCAAGGACCTGAAACTCTCACGAATGCCCGCAACCAGTTCTGATATCAACATGACATCACTCTACCATTATTTCGATGGCACTGTCAAGCCATCGTCAAGGATTCCCTGCGATGCGCGATCTCGAGGAGATTGCGGACAATGTCGGTGGCGCAACGTCACCACGGATGGGAGGTGATACCCCGGAGGCGTCGCGCCACCGCGTCGCTGCGCCGCCCTGGGCGGAGCGAGCCCGCTCGCCCTGTCAGAGGAGCGTCCGGTTGAAACCGCTGAGAGGGAGGGCGAACTTGACCGGCGGCGCGACTGAGACCTCGTCCAACCAGGCGACGAGCTGCACCAACGGCATCGGTCGCGCGTAGAGGTAGCCCTGAACCAGATCGCAGCCAGTCGTCGCGACGACGCTAAGGGCCTCGACCGTCTCCACTCCTTCGGCGACGACCGTGAGCTCAAGGTGGTGGCCCAGCTCGACGATCGAGCGCACGATGCCGGCGTGGGCCGAGTTGGTGTCGACGTCGCGAATGAAGTCAAGGTCGATCTTCAGCTCCGAGATCGGCAGTTTCGAGAGCATTCCCAGTGAGGTCTGTCCGGAGCCGAAGTCGTCGATGCTCACCCGCACGCCGGCATCGGTCATTTCGCTGAGCGCTGCTGCGGCACGAACCGGATCGGCCATGATCGCCGTCTCAGTGACCTCGACGGTCAAACGCTCGGCGGGTACGCGCGCCTCGGCGAGCGCCTGGATCACCTGGGCGGCGAAGCCGACCCGCCCCAAGTTGCGCGCAGAGATGTTGACCGCGACGCTGAGGTCCTCGAAGGGCGGACCGAGGCGCCCGAGGTCGTCGAGCGCCTGGCGCATCACCCAGGCGGTCAGGTCGTCGATCAGGTCGGTCTGTTCCACCAAGGGGATGAACCGGTCGGGGAACAGCAGTCCGCGGGTCGGGTGCTCCCAACGCACCAGCGACTCGACTCCGGTCACCCGCTGGAGGTCGATGTCGACTTTCGGCTGATAGTGGAGCACGAGCTGCCCCGAGGCGATGGCCTGGCGCAACTCGGTGACCAGAGTGAGCTTTGCAGCGTCGTAGTGGTTCTGGGAGCGGTCGTATCGCACGATGCCCGAGCGGTCGTTCTTGGCGACGTACATGGCCACGTCGGCCAACTGCAAGAGCTCGTCGACGTCGGTGCCGTCGTCGGGGGCAACGACGTAGCCGATGCTCGCCTCGACGGAGAGGGGCAGTCCGCTCACCTCGATCTCGGTGTGTATCAGCTCTCGCAAACGCCGCAACACCACTTCAGGGTCGGACAGGTCGCTCAACACGACGCCGAACTCGTCGCCGCCGAACCGGGCGAGTGAGTCGGGGGCGCGAAGGTGTGCCGCGAGACGCCGACCGAGCTCGGTCAGGAGTCGGTCACCGCTCTGGTGTCCTAGCGTGTCGTTGATCTCCTTGAACCGGTCGAGGTCGATGATCGCGATGGTCGTCGACTCGCCCCGCTTCGTGGCCCGCAGCAGCTCGCTCTTCGCCTGGCGGTGGAAGAGGGTCCGGTTCGGAAGATCAGTCAGGGCGTCGTGCTCAGCCTGGTAGGTGTTGATCTTGACCTGTCGGCGCAGTCGTCGGCCCACCCAGTAGGAAATCCCGAACAGCGCGACGTACAGCAACGCCAATCCGATCGCGAGGTTCCGGTACAGCAGACCGAGCCCCGCATTGACGTCGTTCCTGATTGGGGTGTAGGGCAGGTACAGCTCGAGCACGCCGACGCGGCCGCGATGCGCGCCGGCGTAGAGCGGCATGTAGATCTCCACTACTTGTGAGCCGACGCGACCCTTGTCGACGACGTCGGAGTTGAATCGGGTGAGGCGCGCGACCGTTTGGCCCCGGGCGGCGGCGAGGGCCTCGTCTTCGACCTTCTGGCGGAACCCGGACCCGTCGTCGGAGAAGACGACGGCGCCATCGAGACTGCGAAGACGCAGTCGACGCACGCTGCCGTTGGTCACGACAGCGTTGGTGAGGTTGTGCAGCCGGGCGAGTTCGAGCGGCGTCAACTGCTGGCTCAGGGGGCGCCCGTCGAGCAGGGGCTGGATCGCTGATCGCGCCATCAAGAGCGCCTCGGACCTCCCCTGGGCGAGGCCGCGCTGATTCGCCTCGCCACGGTAGCTTCCCGCGAGGACGAACCCGAGCAGGATGATCGGCACGAGCATGACCGCACCGAGTGCGACCAACTGGCGAATCGCGGACTGGTGAAGGGCGCCGTTGGCCGGACTCATCGCCCACTCTCCGCCAGTTCCATGTGAACTTCCCTTTGCCGACACTCGATGCCGCTCGAAGCCCGCGAGGTACTCAGGGTCTCGCGTCCGCGTACCGGCAGTACGCGCGAGGGGGCCAAAGGGATTGTCGCGAGGCCATCTGACGCTGGGTGCCCTCCGGTTCCGTGGGCTGATTCGTCGGTATCGCCACTACTTCCTGACAATGATGAACCATTTGGGGCTGCGGCGCGTAGAACACTAACGAGTACGAATGGTGGGGGTTTCTCCACGGACAGGGGCACATCGCGTTCATGAACCAGGTCTCGACCGAGCCGAGCGACGAAGCGCTGTTGGCGGGAATGGCGTCGGGCGACGAGTCGTCGACCGTCGCCTTCGTCCGTCGCTACCAGCGGCGCGTCTTCGGCCTCGCGGTCAGCATCCTCGGCGACCGGTCCGCGGCAGAGGACGTCGCCCAGGAGGCGCTGCTGCGGGCGTGGCGTCACTCGCCCGTCTTCGACGCCCGGCGCGGATCGGTGGAGAACTGGGTTCTCACCATCGCGCGGAACCTGTCGATCGACGCCCTACGCAAACAGCGCTCGATTCCCACCGATCCCGATGACCTCGTGGCGCTCTCGAAGGCGACGCACGGCACCTCCATCGAGGACTCGGTCGTGACGAGATCGCTTCGCGTGGTCATCCTCGACGCGCTCGACGCGATCCCGCCCGAGCAGCGACGGGCGGTCCTGCTCGCGTCGCTCTACGGCCGCACCGCCCAGGAGGTGAGCGAGCTCGAGGCGATCCCGCTCGGGACCGCCAAGACGAGGATCCGCGCCGGACTGCTGAAGTTGCGCTCAATCCTGGCCAGTGAAGAGGAGGCGTCGAGATGACGACCAGTGGCACCCGATCGCACGACGAGTTCAGGGCCGACCTCGCCGAGTACACGCTGGGCATCCTCGACGGTCGCGCCCGGGCCGACCTCCTCGCCCACCTCGAGACCTGCGCGGAGTGCGCCCAGGAGCTCGTGGAGCTGAACGACACGGCCGACGCGCTGTTGCACGTTGCGCCAGGTGTGGAGCCCCCGGTGGGCTTCGAATCAAGGGTCGTCGAGCGCATTCGAACGTTGACGCCGACGACCATCGCCCCGCGACGCCCGAGCAAGGCGATCATGTCGATCGCGGCCGCGGTCCTGCTGGTGTCGTTCTCCATGGGCTGGGCGGTCGATCACATGGTCACCAGGTCGCACCCGACGCCGGTCGTCGCCGCGGCGGGCCGGATTGAGCAACGCCCCCTCGAGGCGAGCGGTCGAACCGTCGGTCTGGTCTACGCCTACACCGGGAGCCCGGCGTGGATGTTCGTGACCGTCGACGCACCCGGGGCGCCCAGCGTCGTGCGTTGCATCGTCGTCACCAGGGGTGGAGCGCGCAAGTTCATCGGCACGTTCGCGCTCGGGAGCGGCAAAGGAGCCTGGGGCACTCCCCTGCCGGTCTCGTTCACGTCGGTGCGCGGAATCGAACTGACCACGCAGAGCGGCATTGTGGTCGCCCATCTCGCCGGCACGTCGTGGAACCCCTCGGACGGCCGGTGGTCTTAGAAGCGCCAATCCGTCGAGCACGCCACGCCGCAGTGCTGGTGAAGGACAAGTCGGTCCAGCGAAGAGGTGCGTCCATGCCCAAGAGTCGAGCCACTGGTGGCGCGCTACAGGCGCCACTCCCGTCGCAAAGCCAAACAGGGTAACCAACGGCACCGCGCCGATCAGCACTGTGACTCGTGCACTCCTCGCTGACACGGCACCCCTTCGGTCTCTTCGTAGAGGACTCGCCTCATCACCGCATGTCGCGCGCGACACGATTCCTGCCGCCCTTTCGAGAGGAGTCTCAAGGTTCGTCGACCAAGTCCGCGGCGCACGCAGAGTCGCGCGCGGTGGGTTGCCAACCCGTTCCCTGCTAGTGCTGCTGGCCACGACGGATTCACGCGACGTCACCGCAATCTGCGCGAATCCGGCTTCCGGTCCGGTTGCCTCGCCCTTCCCTGGAACGGGTCCAAGACCATCTGGACCTGGTGACTACCCGTCGAAAGCGAATGGCCATAGCATGGGGCCATTGATTCAACGGGGGGCCGTCGACCAAGGCTTCGTCACCGCGACGATCTTGAGTTCAATGGTTCCCGGTGGGTCCTAACACGAAAAGAAAGTGGGAATGTTCCATATGAAGCGATTCATGACGAAGTTTGCCGTCGGAGCGTTGGTCCTTGGCAGCGTGGCGCTCTATGGGGTGAACGCAGCATCGGCAGCGACACCGTCCATCACGGTCACCCCGTCGACCGGGCTGAGTGACGGCCAATCCGTTCAGATCGATGGTTCGGGCTTCGGGGCCAGCGAGTCGCTCGCCATCATCGAGTGCACCCTCGGTGCGACCGACGCGACTGGCTGCAACACCACCGTCTACAAGCTCATCACGTCATCAGCCACTGGCACCTTCTCGGAGACGTTCCACGTCTTCGCAGGCGCGACCGGCAGCGGAACCTGCGACATGGGCACGACCGACACCTCCTGCACCCTTGCGGTGGCCAACCCGTCGAACCCCTCGGAGAAGGCTTCCCAGACCATAACGTTCGGGCCGGCCAGCGCAACCACCACGACGACGCCGTCGGGCACCACCACCACGACGACTCCGTCGGGCACCACGACGACGACCGCTCCGCCCGCGACGACAACGACGACCACGCCGACGTCCCACGGACCACGCAAGATCACAGTCCGTCCTTCGACAGGACTCAGGAACCGCCAGGTCGTGAAGGTTTCGGGTTCAGGCTTCACCCCCGGTGACCACGTCTTCATCGTCGAGTGCCTCGCGAAGGGAAGCAGTTCGGCTCTGTGTGCCCTCTCGACCGCGAAGGCCGTGAAAATCAGTGCGACGGGCCATCTGCCAGCGACGTCCTTCAGGGTCATCACGGGCAAGGTCGGCACGGGCACCTGTGGCACGAAGCCCTCGAACAAGAGAGCTTGTTCCATCAGCGTCGGCAACGCGGCGAAGGGTGACGCTGCTCGGGCGCTCATCGCCTTCAAGTAAGCAGGCGTTGCCCGCCTCGGGCGGACCTCGCGAATACACCGGGTGTTCAGTCATCCGGACGGGAACACGGAACAACCCCTGGCTGTCGAAGACTCGGCGGTCAGGGGTTGTTGCATTGGGCGCACCCGCTCGATCGACCTACGTGATCGCTCACGCCGCCAGGCCAGCGACCTTCACTGCTCGGCACGTCGTGCAGCGCAGAATCAGTCGACTCCTTCGTCGTCCACGTGACCGCTGTAACGCAGGACCAGCAGCCCGACGAGCAAGAAGACCACCACTCCGACGCCCACACCAAGTGAGATCAGCGTGTCGTAGAAGTCGGTCTGGGACAGCGGTCCGCTGAGCGTCAGGTGCGCTGACGCGCTGAGGATGTCCCTCACGCCGGCCAGGACTCCAATCACCAGGAACGGCCGCACCGGGAAGATCGAGGACCGAAGTCGACCGAAGACCGTATGCGCGATGTCCAAGACGATGATCACCACGAGAATGCCGTCGATCGCAGCGACGACAGCCGAGGAGAACTTGCTGCCGTAGCGCAGGAAGTCGGTGAGGGTGTGGACCAGGACGATGCCCGCCACCACGAGGAGGCTCGCGACGATCGCGTACTCCAAAGCGACGATCGCCCATCGAATCAGCGCGTCCGCTCCGAGTCCCTTGTGGCCGTTGTTCGTGCGCTTGTTCGCCATGGTGGAGAACGCTACATGGTCACACCCCCGCCTGACCACCTCGACTCACGATTGACGACCGTCCTCGCCGTGGCGTCAGTCGGCCACCGAGCAGATCTGCGTCGGACCTCTCAGCGTGCTTGGAGCATGATCGCCTCGGCGTTGGTGAGCGCTGACAGCTCCTCGTAGGTCGTGGCGAACACGGCATTCGGTGTTCCGCAGGCCGACCAGATCCGTTCGTAGCGTGCGAGCGAGTCGTCGATGTAGACGCGCAGTGGTCCAGGCCAGTTGACCGGCGATACGCCACCGATTGGCTGACCCGTCGCGGCGCGCACCTCGTCGGCCGTGGCCTGGCGCATCGAGGCTCCCCCGACCAGGTCCGCGAACGATTTCGTATCAACTCGAAAGGCGCCGCTCTTGATGACGACGACCGGCTCGCCGTCCAGCATGAAGACCAGGCAACTGGCGATGGCGCCCACCTCGCACTGCAGGGCCGTGGCTGCGTCGAGCGAGGACTTGGTGGATTCTGCGAATTCTCGAAAGGGGCCCTTGACGCCTTTCGCCTCGAGGGCCCGGGCAACCTTCAACGCACTGGGGTGCATGCCAGCAGCGCCCGACACGTTGAGCTAGGCCTCGTCGACCGACTCGCCGAGGTAGACCGCTCGGACGCGCGCGTCGACCAGCAGGTTCGCGGCGGTGTCACTGAACGCGATACGGCCGTTCTCCATGACGTAGCCCCGGTCGGCCAGGCGCAGTGCCTGGGAGGCGTTCTGCTCGACGACGAAGACGGTCGTCCCGCTGTCGCGGATCTCGCCGATGATTCGAAAAATCGTCTCGACGATCATCGGCGCGAGCCCCATCGACGGCTCGTCCAGCAGCAGCAGTCGCGGCTGGCTCATCAGAGCACGCGCGATCGCCAGCATCTGCTGCTCGCCACCCGAGAGGTTGCCGCCGATCTGCTTGCGGCGCTCCTTCAGGATCGGGAACGTCTCGTACATCTTCTCCATGTCGTCGCTGAACGATCCCTTGCGGTTGAAGGCACCCATCTCCAGGTTCTCCTCGACCGACATCGAGGGGAAGATCCGCCGACCCTCGGGCACGTGGCTGATGCCCAGCGTCGTGAACTCGTGGGCCTTGGTGTGGGTGACGTCCCGGCCCTCGAAGGTGATCGTGCCGCTCGCCGGGGCGTGCAGCCCCGATAGCATCCGCAGCGTCGTCGTCTTGCCCGCTCCGTTGGCCCCGAGCAGGGTCACGATCTCGCCCTGAGCGACGTTGAACGTGATCCCGTGGATCGCGGTGATGGCGCCGTAGCGCACGATGGCGTCGTCTACCTGGAGCATCGCCTACGCGCCCTTCGTCTGTTCAGCCGACGAACCGAGGTACGCCTCGACCACCGCGGGGTTGGCCCGAACCTCCTCGGGCGTGCCCTGGGCGATGACGCTGCCGAAGTTCAACACGTAGAGCCGCTCGGCGAGCGCCATCACGAGTTTCATGTCGTGCTCGATGAGAAGGATCGACACGCCCATGACGTCACGGACCTTGCGGATCAGGTCGGTCAGCTGCACCTTCTCCGAGGGATTCGTGCCGGCGGCGGGCTCGTCGAGTAGCAGGACCTGGGGATCGGTCGCCAGGCCCCTGGCGATCTCCAGGCGGCGACGGTCGCCGTACGAGAGCGAGGCCGACACGACGTTGGCCTTCTCTCGCATCCCGACGAACTCGAGGAGTTCGATGGTGCGCGCGTCGGACTGCTTCTCCCCGCGCCGCGTGGCCGGTCCCTTCAACATCGCGCCCATGACGCCGATGCCGCGATGGGACTCCGCGCCAATCTTCACGTTCTCAAAGGCCGTCAGGGCGCTGAACATCCGCGACGCCTGGAAGGTACGGGCCACGCCGGCGGTGCTGACCCGATGTGGCTTCTTGCCGATGATGGAGATCGGATTGGCGTCGCGACCCGTGAACGTGATCGTGCCGTCCTGGGGCTGATAGACGCCGGTGAGCGAGTTGAACAACGAGGTCTTGCCCGCGCCGTTGGGTCCGATGACGGCGAGGATCTCCCCACGCGTCTGAAAGAGACTGACGTCGTTGAGCGACACCACGCCGCCGAAGCGAAGCGTGACGTTCTCCACGTCGAAGATCTTGTCGGTGCTCACGGCTGATCGCCCGTCAGGACTTCATCCATGTGGCCCTCGCCGGCTTCAGCCATCTTGATCTCTCTCTTGCGGCGTTTCGATGGCACGAGACCCGCCGGACGGAAGATCATCATCACGACGAGTAGAGCGCCGAGATAGATGTAGAGGTCGGAGGACTGGTAGCCGGCCGGTGGCGAGTGCAGCAGGAACGAGTAGCCCGTCTGGATGATGATGGCGCCGAGCACGACGCCGAAGATCGAACCCATGCCTCCGAAGATGACGAGCACGAGGACGTTGATCGAGAACGACAGCGTGAAGCTCGATGGGAAGATGTTGTTCGACTGGCTCGCGGTCACGACGCCGGCGAAGCCCGCGGTGGAGGCGCCAATGGCGAAGGCCATCACCTTGTACTTGAGCGGGTTGATGCCCACCGACTCGGCCGCGACCTCGTCTTCACGGATGGCCGTCCACGCGCGTCCGACCCTGGAGTGTTCCAGCAGCGAGAACGCGGCGAGGAAGATCACGATGAAGACCAGCATCAGGTAGTAGTACGGCACGGGCTCCAGTCCCCACCGGTACTTGATCGGACCGATGTGCAGCGAGGGGTGGGGGATCGGGCCCGAGCCCTGCGAACCGCCGGTGATGCCGTAGAGGTTGTTCGCGAAGATGGTGATGATCTCACCGAAGCCCAGGGTCACGATGGCGAGGTAGTCGCCGCGCAGTCGCAACGTCGGCGCGCCGAGGATGATGCCGGCGATCATCGCGATGATGATGGCGACGGGGATTGCGAAGAAGGGGTCCATGTGGATGCCGAACGGCGGCGGCATCGGCAGGGAGCCGGTCACCCACGCCGTGGTGTAGGCGCCGATCGCGTAGAACGCCACGAAACCGAGGTCCAGAAGTCCGGCGAATCCCACGACGACGTTGAGGCCGATCGCGAGCAGGACGTAGACCCCGATCTGCTCGACCATCGCAGCCTGCCAGAACGGGTCCGACGCGATGTGCGGCAACAGCAACGCGAGGACGAGGAGCGCGAGGCCCGCGCCCCACCGGACCGGACGCACCTGCGTCGCGGCTCGCGGGACGGCGAGCGCGGCGTTGATCCCACTCTTGATCTGCTTGCCGCGGGCGAGCCACAGGGTCCACAGTCCGAACATCACGAGGGCGATCGCGAAGAACGGCACCCACCGGACGGTGTTGAACATCCCGAAGAACGACGAGGGCTCGACGAACGATCCGGTCAGTCCGGCGGTCGGCGTGACGGTGCTGCCGGCGGGGCCGGTCATCAACTCGAGGATCGCGATCGCCGCGACGGAGCTGATGAACCGGCGCACGATCGCCTGGGCGAAGATCTGCTTCATCAGGCCGCCCTACCCAGGCGCTCGCCCAAGATACCGGTCGGGCGAAACAGCAGGACGCCGACCAGGACGCCGAACGCCACGACGTCGATGTACGCCGCCTGGACGAAGACCACCGAGAGGTTCTCGGTGACGCCCAGCAGCAGGCCGCCGATCATGGCTCCGCGCAGGTTGCCGATTCCACCCAGGACCGCCGCGGTGAAGGCCTTCAGCGCCGGAACGAAGCCCATCGTATAGACGACGCCGGTGCCGAGGCCGAAGAGGTACCCCGCGGCGCCGCCGAGCGCCCCCCCGACGATGAAGGTCAACACGATGGTGCGGTCGATGTTGACGCCCATGAGCGATGCGGTCTCGGCGTCCTGAGCCACGGCTCGGATGCTGCGGCCCAGTTTGGTGGTGGCGACCAAGCGGTCGAGACCGAAGAGCATGATGACGCCGGCCACGAAGATAACGACGTAGTACAACTGCACGCCCGCCCCAAAGATGTGGAACACATTGTGATTGATGTAGGGCTGAGGCATGGAGATCGAGTACCGGCCGAACTCCTTGCCCGCCATGTTGAACAGGAAGTACGACGCACCGATGGCACTGATGAGATAGGCCAGTTTCGGTGCATTTCGTCGACGAAGTGGTCGATAAGCGACGCGTTCGAGGAGCGTGGCGATGATCGCCCCCGTCAGACCCCCGACCAGGATCCCCACGACGATGAGCCCGATGGTCGCGGCGCCATTGGGAACAGTGGATCCGATCATCGCCTTCATCACGAAGTAGCTGGCGAAACCACCCGACATGAAGATCTCCGAGTGGGCGAAGTTGATGAGCCTCAGGACTCCGTAGACGAGGGTGTACCCAACGGCCACCATTCCGTAGAGGAAGCCATTGGCTACTCCACCAACGAAGAGACTCCAGAATTCCAGTCGCAGAGTGTCGAAATGTGCGGCTAGGTAATGTCCAAACGCGCCCAAAAGTTCCCCTTAACGATGAATGCAAAGTGTAGCGAAAAGCAGAAAGCCGGGGGTCGAAACCCCCGGCTCCTGCAAAACGTTCACTACGGCTCGTTATTCAAGACCCAGCTGAACGATTGTGCCGCTCTTCACCTGGTTGACGAAGATGGCCGCGCCAGCAATGTTTCCATTCTTCTGGAACTTGACGACCTTGGTCATGCCCTTGTAGGCGAGCTTGTGCAATGCCGAGACGATCCCCGCGCGGGTCACTTTCTTCAGTGACTTCATCGCGTTGATGATGGCGTTGGCGGCATCGTACGACTCAGGTGCGTACGTCGCGTTCGCGGCGCTGAAGTGCGACAGGGCCGCGTAGGCCTTGTTGAACTTCGTGTTGGTCGACGTTGCGCATGCGCAGGTCAACAGCACACCGTTGGCAGCCGCAGCGGGCGTGGTGCCCTGGATCAGAGCGGGCGACAGCGCGCCGTCACCCGACATCACTGTGCCGGAGTAGCCAGCTGAGCTGAGCGCACCAAGGAACAGGCCGAGGTCGCAGTAGTAGCCGCCGTAGAACAACGCGGAGGCCTTGCTGGCGACAGCCTGGGTTGCGGCAGCCGAGTACTCGGTAGCCGAAGCGGTTCCGTTCTGGCACTGCGACGTGCCTGGGACCGTCGCCGAGGTCACCGTAGCGCCGTTGGCCTTCGCCTGAAGAGCAACAGCCTGGGCCAACCCCGCACCGTAGGAAGTGCCGTCATCGACCACGTAGACCGACTTGAAGGACTTCGTCTTGGTCAGATAGTTAGCGTCAGCCGGGCCCTGGACGCCGTCGTCAGCAACGACGCGGAAGAAGTTGTTCCATCCGTTCGTCGCCAGCGACACGCGAGTAGCCGAAGGGCTCACCGTGGCGATGTGCGCAGCACTGTAGAAAGGCTCAGCGGCAGCAGTAGCACCAGAGAACGCCGGGCCAACAATTGCCACAAGGCTCTTGTTGTGCACCGCGGACTGAGCCTGCGTTGGCGAAATCGTGGGATCACCCTGGTCGTCGTAGGTCGCGAGGCGTAACTTGAACTTCAGCTTCCCCGAGGCGTTGGCCTGGTTGATCGCCAACTGAACGGAGAACACCATGTTCAGGCCGAGCTGCTGGTTTCCTCCCGAGAGCGGGCCTTCATATCCGATGACGTAGGTTGGCTTTGAAGCAGCTCCTGACGCTGAAGCCATGCCGACTGCCGGCACCGCCATCAACAGCAGGGCACTCGATGCCACCGCAGCCACGGTCTTGTTCAAACGAAGCTTCATCAGCTCGTCCTCCTCAACTGTGTTGTTGCACTTCCCCACCACGACTTCGAAAATGTCTACTGAATGACAAATCTGCGAACTCTAGGAGTCGTATGGACCACTTTGGCCATTGCGAAACAGTAGCAAGAACCAATTCAAACTATTAGGGCAGCCTTACAAGGTTCTTGCAGTATTCACGGAACGTTCGGGGATGGCGAACAGGTGTTTGATTTTCCCCCGGGCCTGGGCTATCCTACGAACAATTGTTCGTAGTCGAAAGGAACACCATGGCTGAAGTCCTCACCCCCATGCGGCGTCAGATCCTCGAATTCATCATCACCTGCCAACGCGAACGCAGCTTTCCTCCGACGATTCGCGAGATCGGCGACCACGTGGGCTTGAAATCACCGGCCACCGTGGCCAATCACATCGAGGTGCTGAAGAACGCCGGGTACATCGAGAAGAATGCCCAGCAGCCCCGCACCTTGACGGTCCGTCTGGACGTCGAGAATCCAGCGCCCGACCAGCACATCCGCCACATCCCCTTCGTCGGCGACGTCGCCGCCGGCACCGGCGTGCTCGCCCAGGAAGTGGCCCACGAACTCATGTCCATACCCGAACAGTTCGCGGGGCGTGGTGACAGCTTCGTGCTGCAGGTGCGCGGCGAGTCGATGATCGAAGCCGGAATCCTACCTGGGGACTACCTCGTCGTCCAGCGTCAAGCGACCGCCAATAAGGGCGAGATCGTGGTCGCCGGTATTCCGGGCGACGAAGCCACGGTGAAGCGCTACTTCCCTCAGGGCTCTAGAGTCGTGTTGAAGCCCGAGAACGCCACGATGGAGCCGATGGAGTTCGACGCACGAGAAGTCGTCCTGTTCGGTCGAGTCATCTCGGTGCTTCGCAACTACTGACCGCGAGAAGCCTCCCTTCGCATCGCTTCGTGTCGTAGCTCCTCCTCGGCTCCGACGTCCACCTCGCCGGACTCGAGCTCACCGTCGCGATCGTCATCTACCCGTCGTTCCATCTCGTGGGATTGGGACAGTGGGCCCGCTTCCACGAGTCTCACGAACGGCGAATCGCGATGGCCGTCGCGCCGGTGTGGATGGTCCAAGGGATCGGCTCGCCGTGGTGGCTCATCCACGGACCCCACCGGATCGACGCCTTCGCCCACGCCATGCTCGCGCTCTGCGCCGTGGGTTGCAGCGTCTTCGGTGCCGTGCCGGTGCACCTGCGCCTGCAGCGCCATCACGACGACCAGGACATCAATCTGCTCGAGCACTGGCAATGGCTTCGCACTGCCGCTTGGTTCGGCCGCGCGGTTGGCTCTGGCGCCGCTCTAGCGGAGCCACGCAGCCAACTGGCTGGCGAAACCGTCCAGTTGGCCGAGGGTCACGAACTCGTCGCTGCGATGGGCCAGCAGGGGGTCTCCCGCTCCGAAGTTCGTCGCTGGGATGCCCATCTCCGCGAACGTGGCGACGTCGGTCCATCCGACCTTGCCACGAGCAGCATGACCGCTCAGCGCTACGAGCGAGCGCAGGCGATCGTTGGAGAGCGACGGAGCGGCCGCGGGAGCCCAGTCCACGACGCCCACCACGTCGCCGTCGTGGATGAGGTCACCCAAGAAGCCCTCGAGCGCTGCCATCGCCTCGTCCTTCGTGCGGTCAGGGGCCACGCGGTGATTGAGGGTGCATCTCGCCCTGTCGGGAACGACGTTCGGGGCCACTCCCCCGTCGACGGCGACGACCTGCAGCTGCTCGGCGTAGTCAATGCCGTCAATTGTCGCGATGCGCGGTTCGTAGGCGGCAACGCGATTGATCACCTCACCAAGCCGGTGGATCGCGTTTCGCCCGGCGTACGGTCGCGCGGTGTGGGCGCGCACGCCCGCCATCTCGACGAGCACTCGAAGTGTCCCTTGACATCCCGCCTCCACTGCTCCCCCCGTGGGTTCGCAGAGTACGGCGGCGTGCGCGTCGAGCAAGCCGGGACGAAGCTCGGCGATCTCCAAGAGTCCGGACTCGCTTCGCGCGATCTCCTCGCGGGCGTAGAAGACCCAGGTCACCTCGACTGAGCGGGGCGAGCGGTCGGTGGCCAGTTCGAGCATCACCGACAGCGAGCCCTTCATGTCGCACGCCCCGAGGCCCCGCAACTCGTCACCCACGATCACGGCAGAGGCGGCGTCACCGGGGACGGTGTCGATGTGGCCGGCGACCAGGAGCCGGGTCGAGTGGTGACCGGTCGTGCGGGCCACCACGTTGTCGCCGATCTGCTCGACGTCGAGTGTCGGATTCTGGCGCAATCGCGCGGCGATCACGTGGGCCAACCGGGACTCGTTGCGGCTCACGGAGTCGATTGACACCAGGGTCAGCGCGTCGTCGAGTCGACTCACGTCGAGACACCGTGCTCGCGCAGCAGCGCGTTGAGGGCGACCTTGTTGTGGCGCTCGCCCTCGGTCATGCGCCGGATGATCAGCACGCAGGGCAGGAAGAACTCCCCACCCATGAACTCTCGTCGACGGCTCGCCGACACCGCGACGCAGTAATCGGGAACGTAGCCGCGCGAGACCTCCTCGCCCGTCGCGGCGTCGATCACCGGAATCGACGGGTTGAGTATCGTGCCCGCGCCGAGGATCGATCCCCGGCCCACGCGCGCGCCCTCGACGACCATGCAGCGACTGCCGATGAACGCGTCGTCCTCGATCACCACCGGCACGGCGTTGGCCGGCTCGAGCACGCCGCCGATGCCCACGCCGCCCGCGAGGTGCACGTTGGCGCCGATCTGTGCGCAGCTGCCGACCGTCGCCCAGGTGTCGACCATCGTTCCGGGGCCGACCCACGCCCCGATGTTGACGTAGCTGGGCATCAGGATCACACCCGGGCTGAGATAGCTGCCACGCCGCGCGGAAGCGCCGGGCACCACGCGCACGCCGCGCCGTTCGTAGTCGGTCTTCAGTTCCAACTTGTCCAGGTACTCGAACGGCCCGGCTTCGGTCCGCACGAGGCCGTGCAGGCGGAACAAGAGCAGGATCGCCTGGCGCACCCACTCGTGGACCGCGATGTAGCCGTGCCGGTCGATCTCGGCGACGCGCAATTGCCCGTCATCGAGCTTGGTGATCACCAACTCGACATCGCGGCGGGCCTCGACGTTCTCGGGCGTCATCTCGTCAATATGCTCGAACCACTGTCCAATTCGCTCTTCAAGATCGCTCATGTGGCCATCGTATCGGCGCGGTGCTAGCTGTCGAGGAGACGCGACGCCGCGAGGGCCAGTCGATCGTCGGGCTGCACGACGGCGATGCGCACGAACTCTCGGCCGGGCTCTCCGTAGAGCTCGCCGGGACTCACGATCAGTCCCGCAACCTCGGCGAGCAACGCGGCCAGCTCCCATCCGTCGAGACCGTCCTTGCGGCACCACAGGTAGAACGCGCCGTCGGGCATCGGCGCATCGACGCCGAAGTCGCCCAGCGCGCTCGACAGCAGTTCGAGGCGCGCGCGGTAGACCGCCCGCTGGACGTCGACGTGCGCGTCGTCGCGGTACGCGACGGCGACCGCCGACTGGATCGGGCCGGCGACCATGAAGCCGGCGTGCTGGCGCACGGAGCGCAGGTACGACACCAGCTCGGGGTCGCCGGCGTAGAATCCAGCGCGCACCCCGGCGAGGTTCGAACGCTTCGAGATCGAGTGCACGGCCAGCACCCCGTCGGGGCCGTGCTCGAGGATCGACCTCGGGCGACCGGCCCACGTGAACTCGGCGTAGCACTCATCACTGGCTAGCGGCACGCCGTGGTGGCGGCCCCACGTGGCGACGCCCTCGAGGTCGTCGAGGCGACCGGTCGGATTGGACGGCGAGTTCGACCAGAGCACCAACGCTCGGTCGATGTCGGCGGGATTGATCGACGCGAGGTCCAACTGTCCGTCGACCACGTCGACGCTGACCGGTCGCAGCCCGGCGAGCGTCGCTCCCATGGCGTAGGTCGGGTAGCTCACCGCCGGGTACAGGATGGTGTCGCGCTCGGGGCTTCGCAGGTGCAGGTACCCCGACAACGTGGCGACGAACTCCTTGGTGCCGATGCAGGCGGCGAGCTGGTCGGGCGCGAGTTCGAGCCCGAACCGGCGGTTCATCCATCCGGCGGCCGACTCGCGAAGGTCGAGCGAGCCCTGCGAGGTGGGATAGCCCCTCGCCCCGACACCGCGCGCCAACTCCTCGAGCACCGCCGCGGGTGGGGGGTCCACCGGCGTACCGATCGAGCAGTCGATGGGTCCGCCCTCGTGACGCTCGGCAATCTTCTTCAGTCCATCGAGCCGCTCGTAGGGGTACGGGGGCGGCGCGAAGCTCACGCGGGAACCCGCCACTCACTGAAGCGCGCTACGCCGACCGGGTCGAGCACCACGCGCACCACGACGTAGTCGTCGGTCATCTGGGTGTCGAGCACCTCTCCCTCGCGGTGCGCCGCGGCGAGCAAGTCGCCGCGGTCGAGCGGCAGGTGCAGGGTCACGACACGGTCGTTCGTGCGCAGTCGGTCGCCGATCGCGGCGACGACCTGGTCGAGGTTCTCGCCGGTCAGCGCCGAGACCCACACGCTCCCCTCGTGCAGCTTCGCCAGGTCGCGGGCCCGCGATCCAGGCACGTCGGCCTTGTTGAAGACCAGCAGCTCGGGCACGCCGTCGGCGTCGATCTCGCGCAGCACCTCGCGCACGGCGGCGATCTGCTCTTCGGCGTGGTCACTCGAGCCGTCGACCACGTGCACGAGCAGGTCGGCGAGCTGCACCGACTTCAGCGTGCTCATGAAGGCCTCGATCAGGTCGTGGGGCAGGTTCGAGATGAAGCCGACGGTGTCGGTGAACAGGACCGTCTCGCCGCCGGGCAGTTGACGCTGGCGGGTGCGCGGATCGAGCGTCGCGAACAGGCGGTTCTCGACCGCGACGCCAGCTTCGGTCAGGGCGTTCAGCATCGAGGACTTGCCAGCGTTGGTGTAGCCCACGAGGGTCACCTCGCGGTGGCGCCCGCGCGCGCGGCCCTGGCGTTGCACGTTGCGGGTCCGGTCGATCTCCTTCAATTCGCGCCGAATGGCGTGAATGCGGTTCACGAGGCGTCGACGGTCGGTCTCGAGTTGGGTCTCGCCGGGACCCCGGGTGCCGATGCCACCGGCCTGCTGGGAGAGCGAGCCTCCGGCGCGGCGCAGCCGGGGCAACCGGTACTGCAGCAGCGCCAGTTCGACCTGGGCCTTGCCCTCGGGAGTGCGGGCGTTCTGGGCGAAGATGTCCAGGATCACGGCCGTGCGGTCGATCGCGGTGCGCCCGAGGATCTTCTCGAGGTTGCGCTGCTGGGCCGGCGAGAGGTTGTGCTCGAAGACGACGGTGTCCGAGTCGAGGGCCAGGCAGATCTCGCGCAGCTCCTGGACCTTGCCCGAGCCGAGGAACGTGGCGGGGTCGGGCGAGTCGCGCCGCTGGACCACGCGCGCCACGACTTCGGCGCCGGCGGTGTCGACGAGCTCGGCGAGTTCATCGAGCTGATGGTCGAGTTCCTCGGAGGTCACTCCGGGGAAGAGCACCCCCGCCAGCACGATCTTCTCGCGGATCGTGCGACTGATCAGAGTGTCGGGGACGTAGGTCAAGTCTCGAGCCACTCCACGTTCGCGACGAACTGCACGGGTCCGCTCAGGGTCGCGTGGCCGTCGTCGAGCTGCACCCGCAGGGCGCCGCCGGGGTTGTCGACCGTGACGTCGGTGCCACTCATCCCCTCGCGCTTCGCCACCGCCGCGACCGCGCACGATCCGGTGCCGCAGGCCTCGGTCCACCCGACGCCGCGCTCGACCACCTGGATGCTCAGGTGGTCGGTTTCGAGCACCGTGAGGAACTCCACGTTCGCGCCGCCGACCTGTTCGGCCAGGGTCTCGGCGAGCTCTTCGCGCATGGCGTCGCTCCACTTCGCGTCGTCGCGCACGACGACGTGGGGGTTGCCGACGTAGGCGACCCCGAGCGTGCCGGGCAACGTGTCACCGAAGGTAACCTCGCCCATGTCCACGCTGCCGTAGCCCGCATCGCCGTCCATCGTCAGGGTCACGTGACGCGTGCCGGTCACCGTCTCGACGTCGAGCGAGTCCCACGTCGCCCTGGTGGCCCGGCGAACGGCCGCGGCGAGGCAGCGGATCCCGTTGCCCGACATCTCGGCGATCGAGCCGTCGGCGTTGTAGAGCACCATCGACGTGACCGGTCCGATCGTCGCGAGCATGAGCCCATCGGCGCCGACCCCCGTGGTGCGGTGGCACACCGCCGCCGCGCGTTGCGGGGTCCACCAAGGAGCCGTGCCGTGCTCGATCACCTCGACGAGGAAGTCATTACCCGCCGCGTGCCATTTTTGAAGGGTTCGTAGTGCCATGTGCCCCTAGTCTCGCACGAACCCATCGGGGCTGTTCAAGACCTCGTCGAGGCGCCGGGAGGCGCCGTTGGTGTCGTCGAACCACTCGATCCTCGGGTCGCGTTGGAACCACGATCGCTGGCGGCGCGCGAGACGGCGACTCCGGGTGATCGCGTCGACGACGCAACTCTCGAGGTCGGCGCCCTCCTCGACGTGGCGCAGCAGCTCGCGATAGCCAACGGCCTGGCGCGCGGTGCGACTCAGTCCGCCCGGCGCGCTCGCGAGCGCCACGACCTCGTCGAGCAGGTCCTCGTCCATCCAATCGCGAAAGCGTCGCTCGATGCGCTCGTCGAGTCGATCGAAGTCGGCCCGCAGTCCCACCTGCACGACACGAACCGGTCCGTACGAGAGCAGTCCCTCGCCGTAGGAGGAGAATCGCCGCCCCGCGCCGAGACTGACCTCGAGCGCGCGAACGATCCTGCGGGCGTTGGTCGACTCCATCCGGCTCGCGGCCAGCGGGTCGAGGGCTTCGAGCTGCTCGTAGAGCCCCCCGAGGTCCCCTTCGACGAGTGCCTCGAGCTCGGCGCGGATCTCGGGGTACTGGGCGGGGATCTCGAGGTTGTCGAGCACCGCGCGACCGTAGAGCCCGGTGCCCCCGACGTAGAGCACCGCATCGCTCGACGACCAGACCTCTTGGGCCGCGGCGCGCGCCGCGACCTGGAACTGGGCGACCGTGAACTCCTCGCTCGGCTCGACCAGGTCGAGCAGGTGGTAGTCGACCTCGGCGCGTTCGGCCCGTGACGGCTTCGCGGTGCCGATGTCCATGCCGCGGTAGACGGTCATGGCGTCGACGCAGAGGACCTCGACGTCGCCGCGCCGCGCCGCGAGGGCGTGCGCGAGGGCCGACTTGCCCGACGCGGTGGGGCCGACCAGTGCGACCGCGAGGCCGCCGCTGTTGCTCACGAGCTGAGCAGCGGTATTCGAACCTTGTGGCGCGGACCACGTAGCGGCGTGGCGAGTTCGCCCATGAGGTGATACGGCGCGCCGTGCACGACGTCGACCATGACGAGCGCTCCGGGACGCAGCACCTCGTCGCTCACCGGGAAGTGGATCAACTTGCCCTGGCGGGTCCGACCCGAGAGCATCGCGTCGTTGCGCTTGGACGTCCCCTCGACGAGGACCTCCTCGCGCCGCCCGACCCGGGCCTCGTGCTTGCGCAGCGCCGAGCGGTCGAGGACCTCCTTCAGCCGCTCGAAGCGCGACCGGATCACGTCCTCGGGCACGAACTGGTCGACCATCGTCGCGCCACGGGTCCCCGCGCGCGGCGAGAAGATGAACGTGTAGGCCGAGTCGAACTCGCAGGCCGCCGCCACCTCCAGGGTCTCGTCGAACTCGGCGTCGGTCTCGCCGGGGAATCCCACGATGAGGTCGGTCGTCACCGCGAGGTCGTCGATCGCGGTGCGAGCCGCTGCGAGGCGCTCCACGTAGCGCCCGGCGCTGTAGCCGCGGCGCATGGCGCGCAGCACGCGGTTCGATCCCGACTGCAACGGCAGGTGCAGCTGGGGGCAGACCGCCTCGGTCTCGGCCATGGCGGCGACGGTCTCGGGGCGCAGGTCCTTCGGGTGCGGGCTCGTGAAGCGGATGCGCTCGATCCCGTCGATCTCGCCCAGGGCCCGCAGCAGCTCGGCGAACAGCGGACGGCGCCGCGTGATGTCGCGGCCGTAGGAGTTGACGTTCTGGCCGAGCACCGTGACCTCGGTGACGCCCGAGTCGGCGAGCATCGTGGCCTCGGCGAGCAGGTCGTCGAACGGCCGGCTGATCTCGCCACCGCGGACCGACGGGACGATGCAGTAGGCGCAGGTGTTGTCACAGCCCGTCTGGATCGTGATCCACGCCGCAAAGGGCAGTTCGCGCACGGCGTACAGCGCGGGCGCCATGTCGCGGTTGGCTTCGGGGTCGGGCGAGTCGAGGATCTCCACGACCGGCCCGTCAAGGCGGGCCCTCGCGAGCAGTCGCGGCGCCGAGGCCAGGTTGTGGGTGCCGAACACCACGTCGACCCAGCCGGCGCGCTCGAGGATCGCGCCGCGGTCCTTCTGGGCCATGCAGCCGCCGACGGCGATCTGCATGTCGGGACGCAGCTCCTTCTGGGCCTTCAGGTGGCCCAGCGCGCTGTAGAGCTTGAGGTCGGCGTTCTCGCGGATCGTGCAGGTGTTGAAGATCACCACGTCGGCCTCGAGGTCGCTCGCGGCGGCCACGAGGCCGTCGGCCACCATCAGGCCCGCCAGCCGCTCGGAGTCGTGCTCGTTCATCTGGCAGCCGAAGGTCCGGATGGCGAAGGTTCGCGGTGTTTCCACCGTTCCAGCCTACTGAACGACCATGGATTCGCTACTGGCGGCGTCGACCGTGACCCCGGCGCCGGCGACGACCACGCAGACCATCCCGACGATGTCCCACGGGTGGATCGACTGACTGAGGATCAGCAGGCCGATGCCGAAGGCCACGGCCGGGTCGAGCGCGAAGAGCACGCCGGCGGTCGAGGGCCTCAAGCGGCGCAGCGCCTGCAGCTCGCAACCGAAACCCAGCACGATCGACATCACGGCGACGAGCAGGAGCCGCCCGAGGACGTAGGGGTGGGCGAGCACGAAGGCCGACGAGCCCATCGACATCGGTAGGGTGAAGATCGCCGCGATCGACATCGAGACCGCGAGTCCTCCGAATCCCTCGGCCTGTCCCCCGACCCGGTGAGCGGCGAACACGTACGCGGCCCATCCGAGACCCGATCCGCCGGCGAACAGGATTCCCGCGACGTTGAGCCCACCGCCCGGGCGCGCGATGGCGAGTACGCCGAGTCCCGCCAGGGCGACGAAGGCGAAGTGGCGCGCCGAACGCTTGCCGAGCGCCGACACGAGGAACGGTCCGAGGTACTCGATCGCAACGGCCGCGCCGAGCGGGATGCGCGCGATCGACTGGTAGAAGCACTGGTTCATGAAGGCGACCGACGCGCCCAGGGCAAGGGCGCCGACCCACTGGTGGCGAGTCCAGGAGCGCAGCCTCGGGCGGGTGAAGGCCATCAGCACTATCGCGCCGAGCAAGAAGCGCCACGCGCTCGTGGCCGACGGGCCGACCTGGCCGAACACCCGGGTGACGATGGCGGCCGACCACTGGATCAGTCCCGCGCCGATCACCATGAAGCCGGCGCCACTGACCGCGCGGCTCTTGTGGCTCGCCTCGTCGCTCAACGCCCCCTCGCCCGCGCGGCCATCGCTCGTCACGGTCTCACGCAGCGAAGGGCGATGCTTCCGGACGTTCCCACCCCTCGAGCCTACTGAGCGACCTCGAGATCACTCTTGGCGGCGTCGTAGGTGACGCCCACTCCCGCCGCGACGACGCACGCGACGCCCACGTAGTCCCACGAGCGGATCACCTGGTTGAGCAAAAGCCAACCGATCCCGAAGGCGATCGCCGGATTCATCGAGAAGAGCACGCCGACGATCGACGGCTTCAATCGACGCAGCGCCTGCATCTCGGCGCCCACTCCCAGCACGATCGACATCACCGCGACGAGCGCGATCCGCCCCACGAGGTAGGGGTGGTGCACCAGCGTGGACGTCGAGCCGAGCGACATCGGCAGGGTCAGCACCGCCGCGATCGACATCGACACGGCTAGTCCGCCGAACCCCGGGCTCAGACTGCCGACCCGGTGCGAGGAGAAGGCGTAACAGGCCCAACCGAGGCCGGCGCCGGCCGCGAACAGCATCCCCACCAACGTCAGGCCCCCTCCGGGCCGGGTGATCGCCAGCACGCCCAGCCCGGCCAGCAGCACGAACGCCAGGTGCCGCGCGCTGCGCTTGCCGAGCGCCGCGACGAGGAAGGGTCCGAGGTACTCGATGGCGACCGCGCCGCCCAGGGGGATCCGCGCGATCGCCTGGTAGAAGCACACGTTCATGAACGTGGTCGACGCGCCCAGGGCCAGGGCCCCCAGCCACTGGCGCCGCGACCAGGTGCGCACCTTGGGTCGCGTGTACGCCAAGAGGACCACGGCGCCCAACAAGAAGCGCCATCCACTCGTGGCCATGGGTCCCAGGAGGGCGAACGCGCCGGTGGCGACCGCGGCCGACCACGGGATGAGCGTCGAGCCCATCAGCATGAATCCGGCGCCGGTCACGGCGCGTCGCTGCGCACTGGGCGCCACTGGGCTCAACGAGTCACCAGGCCCTCGCGGTCGGCGTCGAGGATGTGGACGGTGCCCGCGACGCCCTGGTCGTGCAGGAAGGTCCTCGCCGCCGCGGCCACCCGCGGCGCCACGTCGAGCAACGCCAGTCCCAGCATGGTGGACCCCGCGCCCGACCAGCACGAGCCCGCGGCTCCGCTGTCGCGAAGCGTCGCCAACAGCGGCGCCGCGAAGGGCAGCAGTGCCATCCGGTAGGGCTGGTGCAGCGCGTCGTCCATCGCCGAGGCGACGAAGGCCCGGTGGTCGGCGAGACCGGCGAGCAGCAGTCCCATCGAGTTCAGGTTGCGCACCGCGTCGGCCAGGGGGACTTGGACCGGCAGCACCCTGCGGGCGTCGGCGGTGGCGAGTTCCTGTTCGGGAATGACCACCACGAAGCGCCACGCCTCGTCGAGGGGCATCGCGCGCGCCACGATGCCGTCACGGCCGTGCGCGCTCGCGACGACGAGCCCGCCGAGCACCGACGCGGCGGCGTTCTCGGCGTGACTGTCGACTTCGGTGCCGACGGCGAGCGGGTCGGGCGCGCCGGCGACCGCCGCCGCGGCCACGGCCAGCGCGGCCGACGAGCCCAGGCCGCGAGAGACGGGGATGTCGGACCTGACGTGCATCTTGAAGTTCGTGTGGCCGAGCACGTTCGACGCGACCGTCACGGCGGGATGGCGCTCGTCGTCGAACAGTCCCGCGCCGAAGCCCTCGGTGGTGATCTCGAAGGCGTCAGCGAGCTCGAGCGAGACCTCGATGTAGAGTCCGAGCGCCACCGCGAGCGTGTCGAATCCCGGACCCAGATTGGCCGAACTGGCGGGAACGCGCGCGAACACCACTTCAGAGTACGCGTTGCCAGATGGTCGGCGGCGACACCATGCCTTGCGCGACGACGGCCATCCTCTTGGCCACGCCGCGAACGTGCACCCAGCCGACCACCTCGCCCTTTCGGATCGTCGTCGAGAAGTGCTTCATGCGCAGCGTCGCCGACAGGCTCGCGTGCGGCACCCAGAAGGTGACCAGGTGGTCGCGGGCGAACCCGAACGTCACCGTACGCGCACCCCAGCCGATCCGACCCACGGTCGTCCCCTTCGCGATCGTCAGCTCCACCCGATTCGCCAGCCCCGACTGCGCGAGCGCCAGGGCCGCGGCGCCCGCCGGGGTCAGCAGGTCGCCGCCTCGCTGGCCCAGCACCACGGCGTAGATGATCCTGGTCAGACCGCCCTGTTCGAACGTCAACGCCAGCACGTCACAGCCACCCGCCTCGTCGGTGCGTCCGGACTTCACACCCACCACGTTCTCGGTGCCGACGAGCGGCGTGAAGGAGTTGACGAGTCCCGCCACCGGCAGGGTGACGCTGGGCTGCTTCACGATCGCGCGCACGAGGGGCGACCTCATGAGCAGCACCGCCAGCTTCGCCTGATCGAGCGCGGTCGAGACCGAGAGCGGCGAGAATCCGGTGACGTCGTCGTAGTGGGTCGCGTGGAGACCGAGCGCCATCGCGGTGCTGTTCATCGAGGCAATGAACGCCTCGGGCGATCCGGCCACCATCGAGGCGAGCATGTCGGCGTAGTTGCCCGCCGAGTGCACCAGCAGGCCGTTCAAGAGGTCGAGCTCGCACAGTTGCTCTCCGACGACGACGAGCGCCGTCGACTGGCCCGCCAGCTTCTCGAACTGGTACGCGAGCACGTCGTTCTCGGTGACGGTCGTGCACGGACCGGTCTCGCCAATGGCGAGGGGCAGCTTCTTCAACGTCACGTAGGCCGTCATCATCTTGGTGAGACTGGCGATCGGCATGACCCGGTTGTTCCAGCCCTCGGCCACGCCGAGCGCCGGGATATCGAGCGCCGCGCTGCCCGCGCTCGGCCACGCCAGGGGCGGCACGTCGCCTACGCCGTTGAACATCGAGACCAGGTCATGGCGCGCCACCGCTCGCTGGTGCATCAGCGGCAACTGCATCGCGACGATCAGTCCGGCCGCGATCGCCAAGCCGAGCACCATGGAGAGCAGGCGGGTCCAGAGACCGCGAAGGGCCGCGCGACGTGGGGATGAACGGGCCACGGACTACAACGAAGACTGCGGGTCGTACTCTTCGAGCGTCACCAGGACCTTGCGGGCCTTGGAGCCGTCTCCGGGGGCGACCACGTGCTCCTGCTCGAGCTGGTCCATCAGACGGCCGGCGCGGGCGAATCCGACGCGGAGCTTTCGCTGGAGCATCGACGTCGAACCCGACTGGGTCCGGATCACGAGGTCGCGGGCCTGGCGCAACAACTCGTCGTCATCGTCGTCTCCCGATCCACCCGACTGCGAACCCCGTCCCTCTCGCACGTCGAGCGCCACCACGTTCTCGCGACGGCCACCCTGGGCGCGCCACGCCTCGACGACGCGATGGACCTCCTCTTCGGACACCCACGGTGCCTGCAGACGCCGCGCGACGTTCGACGACGAGGTGACGAGCAGCATGTCGCCCTTGCCGATGAGGCGTTCGGCGCCGGCCTGGTCGAGAATGACCCGGCTGTCGGCGAGCGAACTGACCGCGAAGGCGATCCGGCTGGGCACGTTGGCCTTGATGACGCCGGTGATGACGTCGACGCTCGGGCGCTGGGTCGCGAGCACCAGGTGGATGCCGACCGCGCGGGCCATCTGGGCGATGCGCACGACCGACTCCTCGACGTCGCGCGCCGCGACCATCATCAGGTCGTTCAACTCGTCCACGACGATCACGATGTAGGGCAGCTCCTCGGGGCCCGACGGCTCCTCGACGTCGGACTCGAGACCGGTCGCGCGCTCGATCGCCTCGGCGACCTGCTCGCGCACCGTCGGCTCGGGCACCAGCTCGCCGCGCTCGATCATCTGCTGGTAACTCGTGATGTCGCGCGCGCCGCTCTCGGCGAGGATGTCGTAGCGGCGCTCCATCTCCTTGACCGCCCAGGCCAGCATCCCCGCGGCCCTCTTCGGGTCCACGACCACCGGCGAGAGCAGGTGGGGCAGGTCGTTGTACTGGCCCATCTCCACGCGCTTGGGGTCGACCAGCATCAGGCGCAGCTGGTCGGGGGTCGCGCGCATCACGAGCGAGGTGACGAGCGAGTTGATGAGCGAGCTCTTGCCCGCCCCGGTGGCGCCCGAGATCAGGACGTGGGGCATCTCGCCCAGGTTCACGATCACCGTCTTGCCCGAGATGTCGCGACCGATGGGGACGTCGAGGGGGTGCTCGGCGGCCAACGCCTCCTCCGACGCGAGCAGGTCACCCAACGCGACGAGCGTGCGCTGGCGGTTCGGCACCTCGACGCCAATGGCGGAACGTCCGGGGATCGGGGCCAGGATGCGGACCTCGGGCGAGGCCATGGCGTAGGCGATGTCCTTGTTGAGCGACGTGACGCTCGACACCTTGACGCCGGGTCCGAGCTCGAGCTCGAAGCGCGTGACTGTCGGGCCGACGGTGTAGCCGACGAGGGTCGTGTCGACACCGTGGGCGCCGAGCGCCTCGACCAGCTCGGCGCCCAGGTCCTCGATGGCGCCGCGGTCCTGCCTCTGCTCCTTGGTGCGCAGCAGCAGCGACGGCGAGGGCAGCCTCCACTCGCTCGTCATCACGGGCTCGCGGTGGGTCAGGGGCACGATGGGCGCCAGCACCGGTCCGGGCTCGCCGCTCTCCTCGTACCCGCCCCCCTCCTCTTGCCCGTACTCGTCCTCGTACTCGACGGGCTCGGCGATGTACTCCTCGACGGGCTCTTTGCGAGCGCGTTTGGCGGGCTTCTGCTCGACCCCGCTGTCGTCGGCGTCGCCGGGGTACCCGACGTCGTGCTGGGGACGCATCGACCACCACCGCGCCAGGCGCGAAGCGCTCGCGCGAACCAGCGCGACCGTCCCGGCGTAGAGCGCGCCGAGCCCGATGCCCGTACCCACCATGATCGCCACCACGAGCAGCGCCAGCAGCACGACCAGCGCGCCGGCGATGCCGATGGCCCTGTCCAGCCCACCGCCCACGACGGCGCCGAGCCAGCCACCGGCGTGCGCGAGCGCTTTGGTCTTGGCGTGCAGCGACGGGCGACCCCCGGCGAGGTGCCCGATGCCGCAGAGGCTCACGAGTCCGAGCGCGATCCCCCAGCCCAGCCGTGGCCGGTCGACCTCGATCTTGCCCACGACGAGCGCCACGCCGAGGCCGAGCAGCATCACCGGCAGCGCGAAGCGCCCCACGCCGAACGCGACGGCCAGCGATGTGGAGATCGCACGCCCGACGGGGCCGAGCGCCCCCGCTTCGGCCAGGGCCGCGAAGAGCCCGACGACCACCAGCAGCACGACCCACAGGTCGCGAGCGTGGCGCTGCCATACGCTCGGCGCGTCCGACCCCCGGGCGGCCTTCACCGGCCGCTTCGCCGGCTTCTTCTGGTGTCGTGCCTGTGCCACAACCATCCAACTTACCGAACGCAGGTTCGTAAGGCGCGCCACTGGTCCTAGTCTGGGCCGGTGACTCCAACGCCCCACGGATCCTCCACCGAATTGGCCGATCGACTCGGCGCGCACGCGCGCGTCTGCCAGGTCGTGTCGTCCTCCCAGCTGAGTTCGTCGGTCCGCGAGGTCGTGCTGAGCGGCGATGCGGTGCTGCTCGCGGGCGTGCCCGGCAACGACGTGATGGTGCGGGTCGCCAACGCCGCGGGCAAGTTCGTGCGGCGCCGCTACAGCGTGCGCGCGCTCGAACCGGAACTCGACCAGCTCACCTTGTGGATCACGACCGGCCACGACGGGCCGGGCAGCGAGTGGGCGCGCAGCGCCCAGCCCGGCGACTCAGTCGACGTCATCGGGCCGCGGGGCAAGATCGTGCTCGACCCCGATGCCGATTGGCACGTCTTCGTCGGCGACGCCACGGGACTGGCCGCCTTCTACCGGATGGCCCAGAGCATCGAAGTGCCCGGACGCGCGATCTTCATCGTCGAGATCGACCACGCCGACGACGCGATCACCGCCGCGTTCGACGAGGGCCTCGGCGTGACCGGGATCTTCGTCGACCGCCACGACCGCGAGAGGAACGACCCCGCGGGACTGCTGAGCGGTCTCGCGGCGTTCGCCTTCCCCCCCGACGCGGGCCACGCCTACCTCTTCGGCGAGTTCCACGTCATGAAGGCCGTGCGCGCCGCCCTGCTCGACCGCGGACTGGGCGAAGTCGAGGCGAGTCTCAAGGCGTTCTGGCGCACGGGACGCGGCAACGCCGACCACGGCGAGCCGGACAAGAGCGACGACTAGAGCACGACGATCGCCGGCAGCAGCACGGGCTGGCGGCGGTACTTCTGGCCCAACAGTCGACCGGCGGCGCGCTGGACCACCTTGTTGAGCGACTCGGCGTCGCGATTGCCGTCACGAAGGGCGGCCTCGAGTGCGCCGCGCACCTCGTTGGTGACCGAGTCGAGCAGACCGCGGTCGTGCTCGCCTTCGAACCAGCCTCGCGCGGTGACGCGAACCGGCTGGATGATGGTGCCGCGATCCTTGTCGACGCCGGCCGAGATCTGCAGCACGCCGTACTCGGCGAGCATCCGCCTCTCCTCGAGTGGTCGCTCGTCGAGGTCGCCGGCACTGCCGTCGATGTAGTGGAAGCCGGCGGGCACCTGGCCCGAGCGGCGGATGCCGGCCTGGGTCACCTCGACCTGGTCGCCGTCCTCGCAGATCAGCACGTGCTTGGGGCTCAGTCCCATCGAAGTGGCCAATTCGGCGTGGTGAACCATATGGCGGTACTCGCCGTGGACCGGCACGAAGTTGCGCGGTCGGATCAGCTGGTGGAACGTGCGCAGCTCGCCTTGGCGGGCGTGACCCGAAGCGTGCACCGGCTCGTGACCCGAGTGGATGACCTCGGCCGCGGCACGGTGCAGGTCGTCGATGACGCGCCCGACGGTCCACTCGTTGCCCGGGATCGGGTGCGAGCTGAGGATCACCGTGTCGTCGGGACCGACCTTCAAGAAGCGCGCGTCGCCACGCGACAACTTCGACAAGGCGGCCAGCGGCTCGCCCTGGCTGCCGGTGCAGATCACGCACACCTCGCCTGGGGGGTAGCGGTCGATGTTCTCGATGTCGATGAGGTCTGCGGCGTCGACGTGCAGCAGGTGCAGCTTGCGCGCGAGCTTGACGTTGGCCTCCATGGAGCGGCCCATCAGCACGATCTTGCGATTCTGCTCCTTGGCGACGTTGATGATCTGCTGGACGCGGTGGATGTGGCTGGCGAAGCAGGCGACCACCATGCGCCGCTCGGGCCGCTCGAGGAAGAGGCGCCGCAGCGCTCCGCCGACCGAGCGCTCCGAGGCGGTGAAGCCCGGCTCCTCGGCGTTGGTGGAGTCGCAGAGCAGCAGGGCGACGCCCTCGTCGCCCAACGCCGCGAGTCGCGAGATGTCCGTGCGTCGCCCGTCGATCGGCGTGAGGTCGAGCTTGAAGTCGCCCGAGTGCACGACGATGCCGACGTTGGTCCAGAACGCGAGGGCGTGGGCGCTCGGCACCGAGTGGGTCACCGGGATGAACTCGACCTCGAAGGGGCCAATCCGGCGCCGCTCGCCGTCGGCGACCTCGATGAACGTGAGATCCTTGGCGACCTTCGCTTCGGTCAGGCGGTGGCGCGCGAAGCCGAGGGTCAGCGCGGATCCGTAGATCGGCACGTTGACGTCCTTCACGAGGTAGCGCAGCGCCCCGGTGTGGTCCTCGTGGCCGTGGGTCAGCACGATGGCGTCGATGCGGTCTCGCCGTTCGATGAGCCAGCGGAAGTCGGGCAGGATCAGGTCCACGCCGTACATGGTCGGCTCGGGGAACATCAGGCCGGCGTCGATGATGACGATGCGCCCGTCCTGTTCGATGGCGGCGCAGTTGCGCCCGATCTCTCCCAGTCCGCCGAGGAACGTGATCCGAACGGGGCCCTTAGCCACGGGCGGCTCGAAGCGTGGCCACTACCTGGTCCGCGTTGGCATCGAGTGTCGCATCGCTCGGTGGGTGGGGCAATCGGCACTGGCCGGCGTTGATGCCGAGGGCCCGCAGCGCGGCCTTGCTGGGCATCGGGTTGGGATAGGCCTCGGAGCTCTCGAACGCGCAGCTGGTGGCGAGGCGCTCGTTCACGCAGCGCGCCGTGGCCCAGTCGCCGCGTTCGACGCAGTCGACGATGGTCGCGAACTCGCGCCCGGCCCAGTGCGACGCGACCGAAACGATGCCCACGGCCCCGATCGCCATGAAGGGCAGCAGCAACGCGTCGTCACCGCTGTAGAGGTCGAGGGCGTCACCGAGCACGGCCTTCAGGTGCGCGGCCGACGCGAGGTCGCCCGACGCGTCCTTCAACGCAATGATGTTCGAGTGGGCGCGCACGAGGTCGATGGCCGTGGACGCGGCGATCTTGCGTCCGGTGCGCGACGGTATGTCGTAGAGCATCACCGGCAACTCGGTGCACTCCGCCACGGCGGCGAGGTGCGCGGCGATGCCCGCCTGGCTCGGACGCGAGTAGGCGGGGGTCGTGGCGAGCACGCCGGTCGCCCCGGTGGCGGCGACCTGACTGGTCAAGGCGACCGAACGCGCGGTGTCCGCCGAGGTCGATCCGGCGAGCACCGGCACCTGCACCGCACCGGCGATACACGCGAACAGCTCGAGCTTCTCGGTGTCGGTCAGTGAAGAGCCCTCGCCCGTCGAGCCGGCCAACACCAGTCCGTCGCTGCCCCCGGCGACCAGGTGCTCGGCTATCTGAATGGCCACGTCGAAGTCGACCGTTCCGTCGGGCGCGAAGGGCGTCACCATGGCCGTGAGGACGCGTCCGAAGAGGGGTGTGGTCATAGAACGAAGTTACCAGCCGTCGCCGGAACCCCTCGAATCACACCACGAGTGACGAGATTCCGTCGAGGAAGCGAGGCGTGTCGTCGACGGCGCGCACCGCGAGCGCCACGCCGTGGACGAAGCTCTCGCGTCCGAACGAGTCATGACGGATCGTGAGGCCCTCGCCCGGCCCGCCGAAGTGGATCTCCTGGTGGGCCACGAGGCCCGGCAGGCGCACCGAGTGGATCTTGATACCGTCGACGGCGTCGGCGCCGCGCGCGCCGGCCATGGTGTGGCGCACCGTCGGATCGTCCATCGGAGCCACGCCCGCGGCCCGGCGAGCCCTGGCGATGGCGTCGGCCGTCGTGATCGACGTGCCCGACGGCGCGTCGGCCTTGCGGTCGTGGTGCAGTTCGATGATCTCGACGCGATCGAAGTAGGGGGCGGCCTGCGCCGCGAAGCGCTCGGAGAGCACCGCGCCGATGGCGAAGTTCGAGGCCATCGCCACGCCCACCTTGGTCCCGGCCGTCTCCACCTCAGCTCGCTGCTCGCGCGAGAGTCCGGTCGTGCCGACCACCAGCCCAACGCCGTTCGCCGAGCACCAGTGCGCCGAGCCGACCACGCCCTCGGGCGTGGAGAAGTCGACGATCACGTCGACGAGGTCGGCGTCGAGCTCGGCGAGCGACGCGAGGTACTTGGCGCCGAAGCGCTCGTGGGGCTCGTGCACGTCGACCAGCGCCGCGACGCGGAAGTCCTCGATCGCGCCGAGGCCCTCGGCCAGCGCTTGGCCCATCCGACCCGCTCCGCCGACGATTCCGATGCGCTTCATGGACGAACCTTACCGTCTCGGTTTCGACGGAACCATCCTCGAAGGTATCCGTACGTCCCCAGCAGTGCGAGCAGACCGGCACCCGAGCTCACGAGACCCAATTCGATGTACGGCGCGTGATAGTGGAAGTGCACGCGCCACCGGCCCGCGGGCACGATCACCTGCTGGATGAGCCCGGACCGTTCGACCACGAGTCGACGACTCGCGCCCGTCGTCTCGTCGAGAGCCGTCGCGCGCCATCCCGGCAGCCACTCGGCCGATCGCTTCAGCACCGTGTCGTGCGTGGCGTCCACCGTGACCCACGAGTCACCCCAACTCGCATTCCTTATGGACACCACCTTCGAAGTCCCCGCGTTCGCGCCGAGCCACGCCGGAGGCCGCACGTGCACGGCCCGGAACGTCGTCAACGTGCCGCGCGTCCGGCCGGCTTTCCACCACGACGTGGTGAGCGCCTCCTGGAAGCCGTTGTCCAGTCGGTACGAGGGCCCCGAATCCATCGGCGCGACGGTCGTGGAGTAGATCACTTCTCCCGAGCCGGCGCTGAATCGCACGCCGGCGGCGATCTCGTGGAGGGGGCTGAAGTCGAAGCTCATCGACGGCTGGCCCATCTGGACGATGACCGGTCCCGTGGGTTCGCCCCTCGCGTCGAGCAACTGGGCTTGGACCGGACCGGACGACACCGCTGCTCCGCCCACCCCCTCGAGCGCCAGGGTCTTCACCGCGAGCAGCTGACCGAAGTAACGACTCGCCGTGGTGGTGCTCTCGGGAGGGAAGCACCACGTCGGGTGCGGCGTCGAGGAGGTGACCGGGGTCGCCAGCACGTCGGCGGCGGCGACGACGGTGGCGAGGCGCAGTTGCTTGAAGGTCCCTTGCGCGAGATGACAGGCAGCGATGCTGAAGAGCGGGTGGACGTACGTGACGTCGCCGTAGAAGGAGTTGATGAGCGAGCCGTAGCCTTGGACGCTGGGGAGCTGCGTGAAGACGTTCATGTTCGGAAGTCCCAGGGCCTCGAAGGCTTCGGCGTGACCGCCCGAGGGATCGACGAGGGCGAATCGTCCGGCGTTGCCCAGTTCACTCAGCGCCTTCTCCCTTGAGGGCATCACGTCGACGCGACCCGGGGAGAAGCCCGTCGAGCAGAAGAGCATGAACACCACGACGTCGAACGCCGCGACGGCGCAGAGCCACCGCACCAGGTGGCGCGTTCGAGCGGCCCCGAGCACCAGCAGAGCGATCGAACCGGCGATGGCGATCTGCAGGGCCAAGGTCAGGGTCTCGTGGCGGGCCATCTGCGAAGCACTGGCCGTCGCTCCAAGCCACCTCACGATGGACGCGCCCCACACCATCATCGCGGCGCTCAGCGCGATCGTCACCGCTGCGGGAACGACCGTGAGTGCGCGTCGGCGTCCCAGCAGGCCCGCTCCGGCGAGATCGCGCTCTTGGAGGCGATCGAGCCACCATCCGAGCAGCGCCGTCGCCCCGAAATCGACGAGCACGATGTTGCGGCTCTGGAGCCTCGTGCTGCCGAACAGCGGGATGTGCTGGAACACGTGACCGAGCGGAGTGAAGCTCCCCCACGTCGTGAGCAGCCCCACCACGATGAGCGTCGCGTAGACCACGAAGTCGCGATTCTCGCCACTCCATCCCCGCCAGGTGAGCCGCGAGAGGAAGGCGGCCACCGCGACGAGCGCGAGGATGCCGACGTAGCCGGTCACCTCGGGGAGGTTGTAGCCGGTGAAGAAGTGCGGTTGGCCGAGCACGGCGTTGCCGCCGACGATCGTCTGGAGGAACAGCATCGACGTCCAGCGCACCACCAACGAGCCGGCCCCGAAGAACGAGTAGGAGATGGAGGCGCGCTGTGACTGGGCGATGAAGTTCCAGCCCGGCAGGAGCTGCACGAGGCCGACCACGACCCCCCACGCCGCGCCGGTCACCACGCCGGCGAGGTAGAGGAACCGCTCTCGCCAGCGCGCGGGCTGGTACGAGCTGCGCACGAGTGCCACGACCGGCGCGATGACGAGCGTCAGCAGCTCGATCTCGGCGATGGCGCGCGGCTCACCGGACAGACAGACGAGTCCCCACACCGCCGCGAGCGCCATGACGCCAGGCATCATCGTTCGCGCACGTTGGCGCCCGGTCGCCTCGAAGGAGAGATTTCGCAGGGCTCGTGCCATCGAGAGCATCGCCAGCGTCGCCCACGGCAGCAGCGCGAAGCCCTGGATGACCCCGAGGTGCACCATCTGGCCGATCATCGCGCCGCTGTAGGCGAAGACCAGGGCCGCGACGGTCGCCGAGAGGGATCGCAGTTGGTGCCAGCGCAGCAGGGCGAACATGCCCAGCGCCGCGGCCACGTAGACCGCGACCAGGTTGAACACCCACGCCAGGATCGGGGGCAGAACGACGAAGAGCAGCGTGGCCGGGAAGAGCGCGCCGGCGTTCATGCCTCCCAGCAGCGGCGTCGTGGAGTTCGCGAGGGGGTTGAGCAGCGGCAGGTGCCCCGAGCGGATCTGCTGGCCCGCCAGCACCCGCAACGGGAAGTTCTGGATCAGGTTGTCCGCCGCGATGGCCGGATGGCCGAAGAGCGCCGGGACCCCGAAGAGCACGAGCGGGATGAGCAGCATGAGCAGCACGGCGTTGCGGTCGGCGCGCGCCAGCGGTCGCCACCACGTGACGGTCGATGGGCTCAAGGTCGTTCGCACTTCCCTACGCTACGAAATACAAGAGGCCCGTGCCGCGACGTCACGAAGACTTTGCGGCACGGGCCCCCAGGGACTAGCGGCGACGCGGTCGTGGGCTGCGACGCCCACCACCATCACCGTCGGAGAAGGCGGGACCGCCGGGACCGAGGTCACCGATCTCGTCAGCCAACTCGGCCTCGAAGGCCGCCTCGAACGACGAGCTCGCCACGGGACGCGCGGCGCCCGCTCCTTCACGAGGCGCGCGCTCGCGGTCGCGCGGCGCGCGCTCGCGGTCGCGACCGCGCTCGCCACGGTCGCCACCTTCACGGGGCTGGCGCGGCGGACGCGACTCTTCGTCGGTCACCATGTCGGCGTACTCGCCGGCGAGTGACAGCGAGACCTTGCCCTGCGGGTCGATGTCGTCGACCTTCACTTCGATGGCCTGGCCGAGCTCGAGGACGTCCTCGACCTGTCCGATGCGCTTGCCCGCGTTCAGCGGCGACATCTTCGAGATGTGCAGGAGTCCGTCACGTCCGGGCATGATGCTCACGAACGCACCGAACTTCGCGAGGTTCACGACACGACCTTGGTAGGTGGCGCCGACCTCGGGCGTCGGGGGGTCCAGGATCAGGGCGATGCGACGGCGAGCTTCCTCGACCGCACGTCCGTCCTTTGCTCCGATGGTGACCGTACCGACGACGCCGTCGTCGTCCACGGCGATGTCCGCGCCGGTCTCCTGCTGCAGGGTGTTGATGACCTTGCCCTTCGGACCGATGACCTCGCCGATCTTGTCGATCGGGATCTCGAGCGACACGATCTTGGGCGCCACGTCGGCGACCTGGGGGCGGGGCTCGGCGATCGTGTCGGTGATGACCTTCAAGATCGCGAGACGGGCCTCCTTGGCCTGGTGCAGGGCCTTCGAGAGCACGTCGGCGGGCAGGCCGTCGATCTTCGTGTCGAGCTGCAGCGCAGTGACCGCGTCAGCGGTGCCGGCGACCTTGAAGTCCATGTCGCCAAACGCGTCCTCGGCACCGAGGATGTCGGTCAAGGTGACGTACTTGCCCTCGTCGAAGACGAGGCCCATCGCGATGCCCGCGACGGGCGCCTTGATCGGCACACCGGCCGCCATCAGCGACAGCGTCGAGCCGCAGACCGACGCCATCGACGTCGAGCCGTTGGACTGCATGACGTCAGAGACCACGCGCAACGTGTACGCGAAGTCCTGCTCACTCGGCAGTACGGGGATCAGCGCGCGCTCGGCCAACATCCCGTGTCCGACCTCGCGGCGCTTGGGCATGCCCACGCGCCCGGTCTCGCCCACCGAGTAGGGAGGGAAGTTGTAGTGGTGCATGTAGCGGCGAAACTCGTCGGGTCCGATCGTGTCGAGCAGCTGGCGCATGCGGGGCATGCCCAGGGTCGTCACGTTGACGACCTGGGTCTCGCCGCGCTGGAACAGCGCCGAGCCGTGGGTCATCGGGAACAGGTCGAGCTCGGCCGACAGCGGGCGCAGGTCGGTGACGTTGCGTCCGTCGATGCGCACGCCCTCTTCGACGATGCGACGACGGACGATCTCCTTGGTGACCGACTTCACGGCCGCCTTGATCTCAGCCGTGCGCTCGGGGAACTCGCTGACGAGCTGCTCGAGGATCGCCGAGGTGGCGGTGTCGAGCGCCCCGGCGCGAGCGGCCTTGGTCGTCAGCTTGTTGGCTTCGGCGAGCGGGCCAGAGCCCACGGCGTCGACGCGCGCGAAGACGTCGTCCTGGTAGTCCAAGACCGGCTTGTACTCCATGGTCTTGATCGGTCCACGGGCGGCGACGAACTCCTTGACGAGTTCGCGCTGCAGGTTGATGGCCTCGCGGATCCAGAGCTTGGAGGCCTCGAGTCCAGCGGAGAGGACCTCTTCGCTGACCTTCGGTGCTCCGTCGGCGTACTTCACGAACGAGCCCTCGGTGCCGCCGGCCTCGACCATCATGATGGCGATGTCGGTCTCGACCGAGTCGGTGAGCGCGCGACCGGCGACCACGAGCTCGAACGTCGCGGCGTCGCCCTCGGCGTAGGTCGGGTGCGGCGCCCACTCACCGTCGGTGGTGAAGGCCATGCGAACGGCGCCGATGGGGCCGTCGAAGGGGATGCCCGAGATCATCAGGGCCGCGGAGGCGGCGTTGATGGCCAGGACGTCATGCGGGTTCTCCTGGTCGGCGCTGAAGATGGTGCCCACGACCTGGACCTCGTTGCGGAAGCCCTTGGGAAACGAGGGACGCAGCGGGCGGTCGATGAGTCGGCAGGTCAGCACGGCCTGGTCCGAGGGCTTGGCCTCGCGACGGAAGAAGGCGCCGGGGATCTTGCCAGCGGCGTAGGCGCGCTCTTCGATGTCGACGGTGAGTGGGAAGAAGTCGACTCCCTCGCGCACGCTTCGTGCGGCGGCCACGGTGGCCAACAACATGGTGTCGCCAATGCGAGCCACTACGGCTCCGTCGGCGAGTTGGGCCAGGTGGCCCGCTTCAAAACTCAGGGTTTTGTCGGTGCCCGTAATCGGGCTACTTACGCGGATTGCGTCAGTCATGGATTTGCTCCTATTTGGTTAGCAACACTCCGCCCGGATCCCAGTGGGCAACCTTCGCGAATGGCGACTGTTCTCCACTGGCCTCCGAGGCCTCGGATGTGTTGAACACGTCGACGGCGTCGACGTGCATCTCGGCTAGCGACGAATGCCGAGACGACCGATCAAAGCGCGATAGCGCTCGACATTTCCGCGCTGCACATAGTCGAGCAGACGGCGACGCTGGCCAATGAGCTTCATGAGTCCACGGCGCGTGTGATGATCGCCCTTGTGAACCTTGAGGTGCTCGGTGAGATGAGAGATCCGGTCGGTCAGGATCGCGATTTGGACCTCGGGCGAGCCGGTGTCCGTTTCGTGAGCCTGGTAGTCCTTGATGATCTGCTGCTTCTCAGCCATAACGTTTTTTTGCCTTATTGAGTCGGGTGTCCCGTTGCAAGCCGCCAACGTGACGACCCACACGATCAGCGTCGCTGACCGAAGTTCTATTCTAGCAGCGCCGAGGACTCGGGCGAGAATTTCTTGAAGATATCAACGGTTTTCTCAACATCGAGTTCAATCTGGGCCACCAACTCGGGCACGCCAGCGAACGTCATCTCGTCGCGAAGGCGCGCGATGAAGGCCACGTCGAGCTGCTGGGCGTAGAGATCGCCCTCGAAACCCGCCACGTGCACCTCGACGAGCAGCGCGCCGTCCTCGTGGAACTGGGGGCGGGTGCCGACCGATATCGCCGCGGGCCACCACGACCCCGCCACTCGCGCGGCCCCGGCGTAGACGGCGGTCTGGGGGACCAACTGGTGCTCGCCCAGGTCGAGGTTCGCGGTCGGGTAGCCGAGCTCTCCCCCGCGCGCGTCGCCGTGGATGACCGTGCCGCGCAGGGTGAAGGGCCGGCCGAGCGTGGCGTTCGCCAGCTCCAGGTCTCCGTCGCGCAGGGCCTGGCGCACGACCGTCGAGCTCCACCGGGTGGCCGCCCCGTAGATGGGCGCCGAGAAGAGCTTGAAACCACTTCGCGCGCCCTCGTCTTCGAGCAGCGCGACGTCGCCTTGGCGGTCGCGTCCGAATCGGAAGTCTCTCCCCACCACGATCCGCACGGCGCGCAACTCGCCCACCAGCACTCGCTCGATGAAGCCGACGGCCGACTCGCTGGCCAGTTCGTGGTCGAAGTGCACGATGCGCACCCGCTCGATGCCGAGCGCCTCGAACCCCTCGAGGCGCTGGTCGAGCGTGCCGAGCAGCAGCGGGGCCCGCTCGGGCGCCAGCACCCAGGCGGGGTGGGGATCGAAGGTCACCACCGTCGCGACGGCGCCGAGGTCGTGGGCGAGCTCGCGCACCTTGGCGATGACCTTCTGGTGTCCCAGGTGGAGCCCGTCGAACACTCCGATCGCCACGACCGAGGGCATCGATGATGGGGCCGTCACGTCGCCGTCACGCAGGACAATCATCCCAGCAACCTACCCGTGCGACGGATCGGTCGACGGCGGCAGAACCAACTCGGGCTGCCACTTCTCCTCGCGGCGTCGCAGGATCCCCACGAGCTCGCCCGACTCGCCGGTCGCCGCGATCTCGTCGCCGTCGAACGTCGCACTCAGGTCAAGTTGTTGGCCCCGGCGCATCTTCAACTCTTGGTCGGCGTCGAGTTCGACGGCCTCGAGGTGCGCGACGAAGCTCGAGGGCGGCCGCAACGGCGACTCACCGCGCGCGACCATCTCGTCGAGTTGGCGCAGCGTCAACGCGTCGTCAACGTGGTGCGATCCACTCGAGAGTCGGCGCAGTTCGACGAGGTGGCCAACCGTGCCGACCTTCTGGGCGAGGTCGCTCAGCAGGACCCGCACGTACGTGCCGACCGAGCATTCGACCTCGAATCTCCACGTCGCGGGGTCGTCCGTCGGGGCCAGGGTGAACTCACTCACGGTGATCTCGCGCGGTTCTCGATCCACCTCGACGCCCTCGCGCGCCAACTGGTGGAGGCGCTTGCCGCCGACCTTCTTGGCCGACACCATCGGTGGGGTCTGCCCCTGCGTGCCGAGCAGCGTCGACGCGGCCGCCATCATCTGGTCGGTGGTCAGGGTGGGTACCGGCCTCTCGTCGGTCACCGCCCCGTCGGCGTCGAGCGAATCGGTCGCGACGCCGAGTCGCACCGCGCCGCTATAGCGCTTCAGTTCGGACTGGGCGAAGCGAAGCAGTCGCGTCGAGGGACCGACCGCCATCACCAGGAGGCCCGTCGCCATGGGATCGAGCGTGCCCGCGTGTCCTATCCGTCGTTCGCCCAGGATGCGCCGCACCCGCGCCACCACGTCGTGGCTGGTGAGGCCCGGCGGCTTGTCGAGCAGCAGGAGGCCGTTATTCGTCGTCATGGCCCTGGCGGCGCAGGATCTCCTCGACCGCCTCGCCGCTGGCGACGGCCGGGTCGGCCATGAACGACAGTTTGGGAGTTCGCTTCAGACGCGTCTGCACGTTGACGGCCGACTGCAGCTGGGCGCGGTGCTCTTCGAGCGCGACCCTCGCCTCGTCGCTAAGCGAATCGAGGAAGACCACGGCCTGGCGCATGTCGGGGGTCGTCTCGACGCCCGTGACCGTCAAGAGTCCGAGGCGCTCGTCGACGTCGGTGATGCGCATCAACTCGTCGGAGATCACCTCGCGCAGAATCTGGTTCACTCGCGCGGAGCGGGGGTACGGGTGGTGGCTGCCAGACGCGCGGGCCATTGTCTAGGCCGTTCTTGGAATCTCGCGCTCTTCGAAGGTCTCGATGATGTCGCCCGGCTTGAGGTCCTGGTAGTCGGAGAGACCTACACCGCACTCGAATCCGGACTGCACCTCGCGCGCGTCGTCCTTGAAGCGACGCAGCGACGTGATCGAGCCCTTCCAGATGATCGTCCCCTCGCGAAGGAATCGAACCTTCGATCCGCGAGTGATGACGCCGTCGCGCACGAAGCAACCGGCGATGGCGCCGATCTTGGGTACGCGGAAGACCTCGCGCACCTCGGCCTCGCCGGTGACGACCTCTTCGAAGACCGGTGAGAGCAGGCCGAGCATCGCCGCCTCGATCTCCTCGATCAGCTTGTAGATGATCTCGTAGGTGCGGATCTGGACACCCTCGTTCTCCGACAGGTCGCGGCTGCGCTTGTCGGGGCGGACGTTGAAGCCGATGATGGTGGCGCCCGAGGCCTTGGCCAGTTGCACGTCGTTCTCGGTGATGCCACCGACCCCGCGGTGCACGATGACGAGCTTCACGTCGTCACGCTCGAGCTTGCGCAGCGACTCGGTGCAGGCTTCGAGCGAACCCTGCACGTCGGCCTTCAGCACGATGTTGAGCGTCGCGGTCTCGCCACGCTGGATCTGCTCGAAGAGGTCCTCGAGGCGTGCGCCACTGGTCGAGGCGACGGGCTGGTGACCGATCAGGCGGGCGCGCTGCGCGCGGGCCTCGGCGAGCGAGCGGGCGTGGGTGAGGTCGTGGGCGACGCGCATCTCGTCACCGGCGAACGGGGGCTCGCTGAAGCCGAGGATCTGCACCGGCGTCGAGGGACCCGCGCTCTTGATCTGCTTGCCCTGGTCGTTGATGAGGGCCTTGACCTTGCCGTACGCGGCGCCGGCGACGACGGGGTCACCGACCGAGAGCAGGCCCTTTTGGACCATGACGGTGGCGACCGGTCCGCGCCCGACCTCGAGGTTCGCCTCGAGCACCGTGCCGACGGCACGCCCGCTCGGACGGGCCGCGAGTTCGGCCAGTTCCGCGACGAGCAGCACCTGTTCGAGCAGCTCGTCGATGCCGGTGCCCTGGAGAGCGGAGATCTCGACACAGATCGTGTCACCGCCCCACTTCTCGGGCACGAGGCCGTACTCGCTGATCTGCTGGAGCACACGGTCAGGGTTGGCGTCGGGCTTGTCCATCTTGTTCACCGCCACGATGAGCGGCACGTCGGCGACCTTGGCGTGGTTGATCGCCTCGATCGTCTGGGGCATCACGCCGTCGTCGGCGGCGACCACCAGGATGATGATGTCGGTGACCTTCGCACCGCGCGCGCGCATCGCCGTGAAGGCCTCGTGGCCCGGGGTGTCGATGAAGGCGATGGCCTTGCCCTTCCATTGCACCTTGTAGGCGCCGATGTGCTGGGTGATGCCACCGGCCTCGCCGGCGACGACGTCGGTCTTGCGGATCTTGTCGAGCAGCAGGGTCTTGCCGTGGTCGACGTGGCCCATGACCGTGACGACCGGTGGTCGCATCACGGCGGGGATCTCGTCGTCCTGGTCGTCCTCGTCGAAGAACTTCGCGAGCAGCGCGGCCTCTTGCTGCTCACCGGGATCGACCAGGTGCACCACCGCCCCGACCTCGGCGGCGTAGAGCTCGATCATGTCGTCGGTGAGGCTCTGGACCGCCGTGACGATCTCGCCCTGGAGGAACAAGAAGCGGATGATGTCCGCGGCGCTGCGGTTGAGCTTCGGTCCGACGTCCTTGGCGGTCGAGCCGCGCTCGATGATGATCTCCCCCTCGGGCACCGGCGAGCTGCTCGGCTGCCACGTGGTCATCTGGGTCGGCTCGAGCTCTTCGACGTTGCGCCGACGACGGCGCGTGGCCTTGCGCTGGGAGCCGCGGGGCCCTCCGCCTCCGCGCGGCGGACCGCCTCGGCTCGGGCCGCCCGGCGCACCGCCGGTCGGCGCGCCGGGGCGCGATCCGGCGAATCCGCCGCCCGCGCCACCGGGACGCGACGTCGGCCCACCGGTACGCGGGGCGCCGGTGCTCGGACGAGAGGTGCCCATGGGCCGAGGACCACCGGGGCCCGACGGGCGGCCGGTGCCGCCCGGCATCGGTCGACGCGCACCGGGCGGCGGCGGGATCGGACGGCCGGTCGCACTGAGTGGGCGGCCCGGGGGTGGTGGGATCGGACGGCCGGTCGAACTGAGTGGCGGACGAGTCGACGGAGCGCCGCCCTCGCCGCCCTCGCCAGCGACCGAGCGCTGCGTGGGGCGGATCGTCGTGGGACCGTCGGGTGAGACGGTGCGCGTGGGCACCGGCTTCGCGACGGGCGCACGGCTGCGCACGACCTTGGGCGCGATGGCCTCGGGCAACTCGACGGCAGCGCTGGGACTTGGCGCGATGGCCTCGACGACCGGCGCTTCGCTCGGCGCGGCGGCCTTGGTGACACGACTGACGCGCGTCGGCGCCACGGCCTCGGCCGGTTCAGGGGCGCGAACGGGCGCGGCCTTCGCCGCGGCGGCGGCCTTGGTCGACTTTTCGGCCTTGGCCGGCTCTTCGGGCTGGACGACACGACGAAGCCCGTCGGCGTCCGCGCGCCGGCGGATACGGTCTGCCTGGGCGTCCTCGATGGAGGCAGAGGGGCTCGACGCGCCGATGCCTAGTTTTTGGGCGAGCGCGAGCAACTCTTTGCTCGTGAGACCGAGCTCCTTGGAGAGCTCGTGCACTCGAATCTTCTTCTGGGCCAAAACATTCCCTTGCTTCACGTGCTCGCACTACTGCGAGCACAGTTGTCTATTCTTTCACACCTACTGCTTTGTGGACTTACCACCTGCTCGCAGACTCCGCAAGGCCTCCACGTCGCTTTCGGACACCGCTTTTCGCAGCGTCCGGGCCACGTGGCTCGCCCGCAGAGCCCGTTCGCACTCTGAGTCCCGACACCACCAGATTCCCCGACCGGTTCCCCGACCGACGTACCACGAACCATCCGCGCTGCGTCCGGCTCGGACCATCTGCGCGTCATCACGCCTCGAACGACAGACGACGCACGTACGGACCGGTGCTATGCCTCGCCCTCCACGATCTCCTCGGTCACGACGACCACCATGTGGTCGCCCTCGGCGTCGGTGACGACCTCGTCGACGACGATCGCCTCGACGTCACCGTGCTCGTCGGCCACGACCACGATCTTGTCGTCGATCACGACGTCGCCCTCAGTCCAGACCTCTTCGACGACTTGGTCCTCGACGCCCTCGTTCTCCGAGCGGATGTCGATGCGCCATCCGGTGAGGCGCGCCGCGAGGCGGGCGTTCTGGCCCTCCTTGCCGATCGCGAGCGAGAGCTGCTGGTCGTGGACGATGACCGTGGCGATGCCCTCCTCCTCGTTCAAAAGCACCTCGCGCACGCGCGCGGGCTGCAGCGCGGCCTGGATGAACTGGATCGGGTCGTCGCTGTAGGGCACCACGTCGATGCGCTCGCTGCGCAGCTCGTTGGTGATGTTGCGCACCCGACTGCCGCGCGCGCCGACGCACGCGCCGACGGGGTCGACCATGTGGTCGTTGGACGCCACGGCGATCTTGCTGCGGTGACCCGGTTCGCGCGCCAGCGCCTTGATCTCGACGATGCCGTTGGCGATCTCGGGCACCTCGATCTCGAAGAGCTTGGCGACGAGCGCCGGGTGGGTGCGGCTCACGACGATCTGGGGGCCCTTGTTGGTCTTGCGCACTTCGACGATGTACACCTTGATGCGCGCGCCGTGCTCGTAGCGCTCGAAGGCGATCTGCTCGGCCTGGGGCAGCAGCGCCTCGACCCGACCGAGGTCGAGCAGCGTGTAGCGGTTGTCGTTCTGCTGGACCGTACCCGAGACGATGTCGCCTTCGCGATTGGCGAACTCCTCGTACATCTGGCGGCGCTGGATGTCGCGGATCAGTTGCATCAGGACCTGCTTGGCGGTCTGGGCGGCGATGCGCCCGAAGTCCTCGGGCGTCGCGTCCCATTCGCGCGTCACGTTGCCCTCGAGGTCGAGCTCCAGGCCCCAGACCTTGATCTCGCCGGTCTCGGGGTTGATCTCCACCTCGGCGTCCTCAGCAGAGTCGGGACGGCGCTTGTAGGCGGCGAGCAGGGCGTTGGCGAGCGCGATCAGCAACTCCCCTTCGTCGATGTTCTGATCGCGGGCAATCTGTCCTAGAGCTTCCAGGAATTCGAAGTTCGCCATCTCTAACCTTCCTTAGCCGTTGATGAGGATGCTTTACCGCGCGACGGCGTGGGCTTGGCCTCGGCGCCCCACTTGAAGACGGTGCGCGCGCGCTCGATCGAGTCGATGGGGACGGTGACGACACCGTGCTCGGCGTCGTCGAGGGTCACCGTGGTGTCGTCGACCGACAGCACCGTTCCCTCGAGGCGGCGGGTGGGCTCGCTGCCTCGCAGCTCGCGAAGGGTGACGACCTCGCCGACGGTGGACCGGAAGTGCGCGGCGGTGCGCAGCTTGCGCTCGAGCCCGGGGCTCGAGACGTCCAGGGTGTAGCGGCCCGCGATGGGGTCGTTCACGTCGAGCCACTCCGAAATCGCGCGATTGGCCCTGGTGAGCGACTCCAGGTCCACCCCGCCGGACTTGGTCACCACGACGTTCAGGGTCCCCTTCACCATCTCCAGGTCGTAGAGGTCGAGTCCGAGGTCGGATAGCAGCGAGCGCAATGGGGTCTCCAGATCCATGCCATTGCTCCTCTCTGTGTCGACAGGACGTTCGGACAAAGAAAAAGCGCGGGCCCGAGGCCCGCGCTTAAACGAGTCCAAACGTCCTGAGCGGACTGTAGACAGAAATTGTAGCAGTCCCAGCGTCGAGTCACAACGGGTCGCGGGCCGTCAATCTGGGCGAGATTACCGGGTTCTCACCAGCGCGCGGCGACCGGATCAGTAGGACTTGGCGACGATGCAGTCCAGTTCGTCTTCGGTGTCGGTGACCGGCATGGACCCGTCGCGTCGCTGCAGGCAGCGAACGGTGATGGCCTGGGAGTTGAGCTCGTTCTCCCCCTTGTAGCCCACCTGCGACCAGGGAAGTCGCGCGAAGCCGGTCTGGGCGGCCTCGACGGCCTCGGCGACGCTCTTGACGTCGACGGTGGCGCCGTCGCGGCGCTGGCGCGCGTCGTCGAACATCGCGCTCTGCATGGCCTCGAGGAGCCTTGCGACTTCGCCACCCACCGCATCGAGGGCGACGGGGAGTTTCTCGGCGTTGTCACGGCGCACGAGCGTCACGAGACCCTGGGCCAGGTCGCGTGGTCCGACCTCCACGCGCAGCGGCACGCCCTTGATCTCCCAGTCCGTGAGGCGCCGCCCGAAGCTTCCGCGACCGCGGTCGACCTGGACCCTGACGCCCTCGCCCTTCAGGGACTGGGCGATCCGCTCGCACGCCTCGTTCACCTCGGGCTCGTCGCGAACGGCGACGACCACCACCTGGATCGGCGCGAGGCGCGGGGGGACCACCAGGCCGCTGTCGTCCCCGTGGAGCATGATGAGCCCGCCCACGAGCCGCGTCGAGGCGCCCCACGAGGTGGTGTGGCAGAGCGCGGCCTGGCCGTCCTCGTTCTGGTAGAAGATGTCGAAGGCCTTGGCGAAGTTCTGTCCGAGCTCGTGGCTCGTCGCCATCTGCAGGGCCTTGCCGTCGCGCATCATGCCCTCGCAGGTCATCGTGTTGATCGCCCCGGCGAAGCGCTCGGTCGGCGGCTTGATGCCCAGGTACGTCGGCGCCGCGAGGACCTTCTCCAGGAAGTCGTTGTAGACCTCGAGGTGGATCTTCATCGCGTACGCGGCGGCGTCCTCGTAGGTCGCGTGCGCGGTGTGGCCCTCTTGCCACAGGAACTCCGACGAGCGCAGGAAGAGCCGGGGGCGCAGCTCCCAGCGCACGACGTTGGCCCACTGGTTGAGCAGCAGCGGCAGGTCGCGGTAGCTCTGGATCCACTTGGCCATGAACTCGCCAATGACCGTCTCGGAGGTCGGGCGAACGACGATCGGCTCGGCCAGGTCCTCGCCACCCGCGTGGGTCACGACCGCCAGTTCGGGGCTGAAGCCCTCGACGTGCTCGGCCTCGCGGTGGAAGTAGGACTCGGGGATGAAGAGCGGGAAATAGGCGTTCTGGGCGCCGGCTTCTTTGATGCGCTGGTCGATCTCGGCCTGCATGCGCTCCCAGATGGCGTAGCCGTAGGGGCGGATGACCATGGTGCCGCGGACCGGACCGTTGTCGGCCATCTCGGCCTTGGCGACGACGTCTTGGTACCAGCGGGGGAAGTCCTCGTCCTGAGGGGTCAAAACGCTCTGCGATGCCACGATTCTCCTTTGATTCGTGGCGCCAGCCTAGCCAAGGCCCGTTCTAGCCCTCGGTGCGACGTCTGATCTGCGCAATGCGCTCGTTGGCTCGATTCGCGTCGGCGCCGCGGTCGTCGAGCAGCAGTGCGCGGTCAGCCTCGGCCTCGGCCTCGGCCGATACGTCGCGCGCGGCGAGTCGCACGGCGACGCCCTCGGCGACGATCTTCTTCGCCTCCTCGACCAGCGCCTCGACCATCTCGTCCTCGGGCACCACGCGGATGATCTGGCCCTGGATGAACAGGTGGCCGCGCTTCTTGCCCGCGGCGATTCCGAGGTCGGCGTGGCGCGCCTCGCCCGGGCCGTTCACCACGCATCCCATGACGGCGACCTGGATGGGCAGGTTCAGCGCCTCGAGCGCGGCCTGGGCCTCGTTGGCGACCTTGATCACGTCGACCTCGGCGCGTCCGCAGCTCGGACAGGCGATCAGGTCGAGTCCCTTGCGCTCACGCAGCCCCAGCACCTCGAGCAGCTGGCGCCCGGCCTTGGCCTCTTCGACGGGGTCGGCGGTGAGTGAGTAGCGCAACGTGTCGCCAATGCCCTCGGCGAGCAGCGTCGCGATGCCCGCGGTGCCCTTCAGCAGTCCCCCGGGCAGTGGACCGGCCTCGGTCACCCCGAGGTGCAGCGGGCGGTCGAAGGTCGCCGACGCGAGGCGGTAGGCCGCGATCATGGTGGCGACCGACGACGCCTTCACCGAGATCTTCACGTCCGAGAAGCCGACCTCCTCGAAGTAGGCGAGCTCGATGCGAGCCGACTCGACCAACGCCTCTGGCGTGGCGCCCCCGAAGCGCTCGTAGATGTCCGGGTGCAGGCTGCCGGCGTTCACTCCGATGCGGATCGGCACGCCGCGGTCGCGCGCCTCGCTCGCGACGAGCTTGATCTCCTCGGGCTTGCGCAGGTTGCCCGGGTTGAGGCGCAGGCCGTGCACGCCCGCCTCGAGTGCGGCGAGGGCCATCTCGACGTGGAAGTGGATGTCGGCGACGATCGGCACGGGCGAACGCGGCACGATCTGGGCCAGGCCCTCGGCGGCCCCGCGGTCGTTGCACGTGCAGCGCACGATGTCGGCGCCGTTGGCGGCGAGGGCGTAGATCTGGGCGAGGGTGCCCTCGACGTCGGCGGTCTTGGTCGTGGTCATGGACTGGACCGAGATCGGGGCGTCGCCGCCGACCTTCACCGATCCAACGGAGATCTGGCGGGTCTTGCGGCGGGGGCTGAGGGCACTGGCGGTGACGTCCACCTCACCATTCTGCCGTGTCGCACCACCCCGCCGAGCGGCTAGTTGAAGGGATTGGCGATCGGGTGGGCGATGTCGAGGTACAGCGTGCAGGCGAACAGCACGGCCAAGACGGTCATGAACGCGTAGACGATGGGCGCCAGGCGGTTCACGTCGGCGTGGTAGCGGGCGCCGCGCCGGCTGCGCAGGCGCTCGTACGTCGCCACCGCCACGTAGCCGCCGTCGAGGGGCAGCATCGGCAGCATGTTGAGCACGCCCACGAAGATGTTGACGGCGATCAGGATGTCGAGCAGCGTGCCGGGGCCGGCCTGGGTGCTCTGGACGGCGATGCGCACCACGCCCACGATCGACTCGGGTCGCGTCAACTGGTTCGACGGCTTGCTCGCCGCCGCGGGCGACGCGACCTGGTGGATCAGGCTCGAGAACTGGCCCGGGGAGAAGACGTGCACGATGGCGTGGGCGGCGGTGGCGAGCATCGAGCCGACCTGGGTGAACGAGGAGGGCACCGCGGCGTACCACGACGTGCGCGAGCGCTGGTAGACCAGCGAGATCCCGAGGTAGCCCTGGGGCTTGGAGCCGGTGGCGAGTCGCGCGCCGCTCACCTTGAGGCTACGCCCGTCGACGGGCGTGGCGTGCAGGGTGAGGTCGCGCCCGTCGCGCTCGACGAGCAGCGTGAGGTTGTGGCCGGCGTTGCGGTGGACCTCGTTCACCAGCCACGTGGCGTCCTTCACGACGCGTCCGTCGATCCTCACGATGCGGTCCCCGGGCTGGAGGCCCGCGAGCTGCGCGGCGTTCTTGGCGTGGCCGTCCCAGTGGGTGAACGAGAGGACCCCGACGTGGCTGGCCGAGAGCTGTCCCACGAAGGTGAGCGAGGCCCACGCCAGCAGCAGCGCCATCACCCCGTGCATCAACGAGCCGGCCGAGGCGAAGAGGACCTTGCGCGGGTAGGTGGCGGAGCGGTAGGTGCGGGCCTCCTCGGAGGGCTCGATCTCGTCGCTCCAGGTCATCCCCGGGACCTTCACGTAGCCCCCGGCGAGGATGGCGCGCACGCCGTAGCGGGTCTCGCCGATCCGCGTCGACCACAGCACCGGGCCGAAGCCGACGAAGAAGTCGGTGACCCTCATGCCCGCGCGCTTGGCGGTGATGAAGTGGCCGAACTCGTGACCCATCACCATGACGATGATCGCGCCGATCACGAGCGGCAGCGCCCAGCCGACCCACCACGTCAGCAGCGCCACTGACGCGATGACCCCGGCGAGGAGGGCGATCAGCGAGGTGCGCGGGGAGGTCGTGGCGTCCATGGCTACGTCCGGACAATACCGTGGGCGTGGCGGCGCGCTATCGCGTCGTTCTCGATCAGGGCGTCGAGCGAGTCGAGCGGATCGGCGACGTAGCGGTCCATCACGCGGGCCACGACGCCCACGATCTCGCTCCACCTGATCTGGTCGTCGAGGAACGCGCCCACCGCCACTTCGTTGGCCGCACTCAGCCACGCGGGCGCCGCTCCGCCGAGTCGGGCCGCCTCGTAGGCGAGCGTCAGCGCCGGGAACGCGTCACGGTCGGGCGCCTCGAACGTCAGTTCGAGGGATTGGGTGAAGTCGATCGATCCCCAACCGTGGTCGAAGCGCTCGGGCAGGCCGAGGCAGTACGCGATGGGCAGGCGCATGTCGGGGCGCGACAGTTGGGCGAGTACCGAGCCGTCGACGTACTCGACCATCGAATGAACGATCGACTGGGGGTGCACGACCACGTCGACCCGGTCGACCTCGATGCCGAAGAGGGCCGACGCCTCGAGCACTTCGAGACCCTTGTTCATGAGCGTCGACGAGTCGATGGTGATCTTCGCGCCCATCGACCACGTCGGATGGCGCAACGCCTCGTCCTTCGTGACGCCCCGCAACTGCTCGTGGGTCCACCCGCGAAACGGGCCACCCGATGCCGTCAAGAGCAGGCGGCGCACGTCCGGGAAGCCCGGCTGACCCGGCGAGCTCGCGAGGCACTGGTGGATCGCGCAGTGCTCGGAGTCGATGGGCAGCAACGACGCGCCCGGCGTCGAGCGGACCTTGGCGACCAACGGCGCCGCGGCGATGAGCGACTCCTTGTTCGCGAGCGCCAAGCGCTTGCCGGCCTGCAGGGCGGCGAGGGTCACCGGGAGACCGGCGAAGCCCAGCAGCGCGTTGACGACGATATCGGCGCCCTGGGACAGCGACGTCAGTCCGTCGTCGCTGACGACGATCTCCACGCCGGGCCCGACGAGGTCGGCCAGGGCGTCGCGGTGTGCGTCGCTGATCACGCCGATCCTCGCCACGTGGAACTCGCGGGCGATGGCCGCGAGTTCGCTGAGTTGCTCGCCACCCGACAGGGCGACCAGTTCGAAGGCCTCGGGCTCGAGGCGCAGCACGTCGAGGGTCTGGGTGCCGATCGAGCCGGTGGCCCCCAAGAGCGCCACGGTGCTCTTCGTCGTCGGCACCGTTAACCCAGCTTGAGGACGTGGGTGAGGTAGTACATCGTCGGCAGCGCGAACAGCAGCCCGTCGACCCGGTCGAGCAGTCCGCCGTGGCCGGGCAGCCAGTGACCGAGGTCCTTCAGGCCGAGCGTGCGCTTGACCATCGATTCAAAGAGGTCGCCGAACGGGACCACGACCGACAGCACCGCGGCCACCTCGAGTCCCGAGGTCCTGGTCCACGGGCTCATCAGGGGCAGGAGCGCCACGCCCACGAGCAGGGTCACGATCGTGCCGCCGATCGTGCCGCCGCGAGTCTTGTTCGGCGACAGCTTCGCGTTCAGCGGATGCTTCCCGAATCGGCGCCCGATGAAGAGTGCCCCCACATCGTTCGCGACCGTCAAGACGACGGCGCCGAAGAGGTAGGTCAGCCCGTGTCCGTTCGAGAACGACTGGGGCGAGATCATCAGCAGCGCGTACGAGCCCAGCACGCCGATCCAGGCGTAGACGAACAGCGTGGCGCCAATCCCGTCGAGCACGTCGACCGCCGTCTCGGCCTTCAGGTACCAGATGAAGCCGAAAAGCAGCAGCAGCACGCTCACCGCGCCGTAGGCGATCAGTCCCTTGTTGTAGACCGCGACGCTGAGCGTCAAGACCGCGACGATGCCCAGCACGCTGGCGGGGTGCGCTCCGACCGCGCGGAAGCCCGCGTAGGCCTCGGCGCTCGCGAGGCCCAGTGCGGCGAGCACGAGCACCGCGACGGGCAAGGCTCCCGCGATGAAGACCAACAACACGACGGCGGCCAGCAGCACGCCGGTCATGGTGGCGCGAGAGACACTACGGTCGATGCTCTGGCGAACGGCCCGGCCAGCCAGCGGGTTCGAGGTGATCGAACGTCGCGTGCGCTGGATGCGGTGGGGCTCGGGTCGAGGCGCCTCCTCGAGGACAGCCTCTTCGGCGACCACGTCGTCGGGCAGCGTGAACTCCCACGGTCGAGCCGTGTCCTCGCGATCGTCACCGGCGAGAATCGAAGCGTCGAACTGGTCTTCGTGGGCCACCCAATCGACCTCACCCTCGCGCCACGCCGGCGCCGGGATGGCGGACCACGGGTCGCCGCTCTCCGCCGCCTCGCGCGCGACGACGATCGGTACTTGTCCCGTCGGCGCGTCAGTCCAGTGGGGCAAGAGCGTCGTGGGGTCGATCAGTGGGGTCTCGTCGACGGCCTCGGCGGCGATCTCGGCGCCGGTGATGATCACCCTGGAATCGGTCGGGCTGACGACGGTCTCTTCGCCCGTCGAATCAACAAAGGAGGCTTCGTCGTCAGACCTCAAGGAGTTCTTGCTCCTTGTGAGCGAGCAGCGCGTCGACGACGGCCACCTCATCGTGAGTCATCTTGTCGAGGACCTTCTCCAGACGCTCGATGTCGTCGCTCGAGAGTCCTTCTTCCTTCTCGAGGTTCTCGAGCTCCTGGCGGGCGTGGCGGCGAACGCCGCGTAGGGCGACCTTGCCATCCTCGGCCTTGGTGCGCACGATCTTCACGAACGCTTTGCGACGCTCCTCGGTGAGGGAGGGGAACGTCAGTCTGATGACGTTGCCATCATTAGAGGGGTTGAGACCGAGGTCGGCGTTGCCGATGGCCTTCTCGATCGCGGCCATGGCGCCCTTGTCGAAGGGCGATACCACCAGGAGGCGCGGCTCGGGCACGGAGAAGTTGGCGAGTTGCTTGAGCGGCGTGTCGACGCCGTAGTAGTCGACCATCAGGTTCTCGATCAGCGACGACGACGCGCGGCCCGTACGGACGGTGGCGAACTCGGTCTTGACGTGCTCGACGGCTCGCGCCATTCGCTCGCGCGTGTCCAGCATGACCATCTCGACCAGTTCGTTCTCCATTACCTCACCAGCGTACCGACGGCGTGACCGTCGAGTGCGCGACCCAGGTTTCCCTCGGCCATCAGGTCAAAGACGCGCAACGGCAGGTGATTGTCCTTGCAGAAGGTGATCGCGGTCATGTCCATGACGCGAAGGTCGCGAGCGATGACCTCGTCGAAGGAGATCTCCTCGAACTTGATCGCATCGACATTGATGCGCGGGTCCTCGGAGTAAACGCCGTCGACGCCGCCGTGGGTGCCCTTCAGGACGATCTCGGCCTCGATCTCCGCGGCGCGCTGCGCGGCGGGGGTGTCGGTCGTGAAGTAAGGGTTGCCCATGCCGGCGGCGAAGATGACGACGCGACCCTTCTCGAGGTGTCGAACGGCGCGGCGGCGGATGTAGGGCTCGGCCACCTGGTCCATGCCGATCGCCGACATCACCCGGGTCGGACGTCCGTGGCTCTCGATCGCGTCCTGGAGCGCCAGGGCGTTGATGACGGTGCCGAGCATGCCCATGAGGTCCGAGTTCGCCCGGTTCATCCCCGCCATGGCGCCGGTGGCGCCTCGCCAGATGTTGCCGCCGCCGACGACGACGGCGAGCTCGAGTCCGCCGCGCGTCATGGCGCTGGCAATCTCGCGAGCCAGGAAGTCGACGGTCGAAGCGTCAATCGTCTCGTCGCTCGCGGCCGAGGCCAGGGCCTCTCCCGACAGCTTCAAGACGACTCGACGCACGATGATGTCCTATCCCCCAATGACCACTTGAGCGTACGACGTGATGGTCGCTCCGTTGAGGAATTGCTGGATCGTCTGCTTCTCGTCCTTCACGTAGCTCTGCTCGAGCAGCACGCGGTCCTTGAACCAGCCGTTGAGCCGGCCTTCGATGATCTTGGGCAGGGCGGCCTCGGGCTTGCCCTCGTTGCGCGAGATCTCCTCGACGGTCTTGCGTTCGGCGTCGACCTCGTCCGCCGGGACGTCCTCGCGCTTCAGGTAGAGCGGCTTGGCGAAGGCGATGTGCACGGCGACCTCGTGGGCCACCTCGTCGGTGCCACCCTTCAGCACGACCGCCACGCCGTTCACGCCACGACCGGCCTGCGGGTGCCAGTAGGTCTCGACCACTTCGTCGGGACCGGCCTCGAGGCGGTACACCCGTCCGATCGAGATGTTCTCCTTCAGCGTGGTGAGCATCTTCTCGATGCGGTCCTGGAACTGTGCCGTGGCGCCTTCGCCGTCAACGCAGACGCGCGCGGCGATCTCGTCGACAAGCGAGACGAACTCCTCGGACTTCGCGACGAAGTCGGTCTCACAGCGCAGCTCGACGATCGCCGCGACCTTGCCATCGCGAACGACCGCGACGGCGCCCTCGCCGGCTTCACGGTCGGCGCGCTTGGCCGCCGAGGCGAGGCCCTGGACGCGCAACCACTGGGTCGCTGCCTCCTGATCGCCGTTGTTCGCTTCGAGCGCCTTCTTGGCATCCATCATTCCGACGCCCGTCGACTGGCGCAGCGTCTGTACGTCCTTTGCGGTGATAGCCACCTTGTTCTCCTCTTTGAATCTCTACTGACGAATCAGGCGTTGGCGGTTGTGGTGTCTGGCTCCTCGGCGGTTCCTCCAGCGACCTCGGTCGCGGGAGCGGCCTCCGCCACGGGAGCGACCGCCTCTGACTCGACAGGGGCAGCTTCGGCGACCGGCTCGGCGACCGGCTCGGCGACGGGCTCGGCGGCGGCGGGTTCGGCCACGGGCTCGGGAGTGACGACGACCGGTTCCGCGACAGCGGCGACGGGCTCGGCGGCGGCGGGCTCGGCCACGGGCTCGGGAGTGACGACGACCGGTTCCGCGACAGCGGCGGGCTTGGGCTTGGGCGTGACCACTGGGCGGTTCTGACGGATGAAGCGTCCCTCGGTGACGGCGTCGGCAATCAGTCGGCACAGCAACGCGCCCGAACGGATGGCGTCGTCGTTGCCCGGGATCACGTAGTCGATCACGTCAGGGTCGCAGTTCGTGTCAACCACGGCCACCACCGGCAGACCGAGCTTGCGTGCCTCGGTAACGGCGATGTGCTCCTTCTTGGTGTCGATCACGAAGATCGCGTCGGGGACGCGCTCGAGGCTGGCGATACCGCTCAAGTTGCGGTCGAGCTTCACGAGCTCACGGCTGTGGCGAAGAGCTTCGCGCTTGGGCATGTTCTCGAAGTCACCGGAGCGCTCCATGGAGCGGAGTTCCACCATCCGCTTCACTCGCCCGGCGACCGTAGTGAAGTTGGTCAGCATCCCGCCCAGCCAACGCTGATTCACGAAGGGCATGCCGCAGGCCTTGGCGTAGTCCGCGATGGGGCCCTGGGTCTGCTTCTTGGTGCCCACGAAGAGGATGACGCCACCGTCGGCGACGAGGTCGCGCACGTAGGTGTAACTCGTTTCGATGCCCGCGAGGGTCTTTCGAAGGTCGATCAGGTAGATGCCGTTGCGCTCACCAAGGATGAAACGACGCATCTTGGGGTTCCAACGACGGGTCTGGTGCCCGAAGTGCACGCCCGAGTCCAACAGTTCCTGCAATGTGACAAGTGCCACTGTATTTTCCTTCCGTTCGGTTGCTCGATCCTTGTGGTGCACCGCAAGCGGCGACCGCACGAAACCACAAGGACATTTCGTCAACTCGCCCACTGTGGGAGAGCCTGACCATGTTAGTCGCTGGGCCGGTGCCTAGCCCCTCGGGTGGGTCTGGCGGTGGACCTTCTGGAGTCGGGACTTCGAGACGTGCGTGTAGATCTGGGTGGTCGTCAGGCTCTCGTGACCGAGCAGTTCCTGCACCACGCGCAGGTCGGCGCCACCCTCCAAGAGGTGCGTCGCGTAGGTGTGGCGAAGGGCGTGGGGGTGGATGTGGCCGCGCGCCACCCGGTTGTCCAGGATCCGACGTACGTCGCGCGGTCCGATCCGATGACCGCGTCGGTTGTAGAAGAGCGCCTCGGGCGGCGAGTCGTTTCTGGCCACGTCGTCGCGCGCGTCGGTGATCCACAGGCGCACCGCCTCGAGCCCGCGCCGGTGCAGCGGGACGATCCTCTCCTTGCGGCCCTTGCCCATGACCAGCACCAGTCCCTGGACGAAGTCGACACTGTCCAGTTCGAGTCCGCACAGTTCGCCCACGCGCAGCCCGGCGCCGTAGAGGACCTCGCAGACCGCCCGGTCCAGCGTGGCCCACTCGTCCTCGCCCCAGTCGTCGTCGAGCAGGTTCTCGAGCTGCTCGCGAATGACGATCTTGGGCAGGCGGCTATTGGGGCGCGGCGCCGAGAGCCGGGCCGCGGGGCTCTCGGCGAGGTGGCCGCGCTCGACCATCCATCCGAAGTAGCTGCGCAGGGACGCGCGCCGACGCACGATCGAGGTGCGCTCGTCGCCGCGCGAGGTCATGAAGGCGAGGTAGTCGCGCAGTACGCGCATCGTGACGTCGCTCGGACCAGCCGCACCTCGGCTCCTCGCCCACTCGATGAAGAGCTCGAGGTCCGCGCCGTAGGCGAGTTGGGTGGCCAGCGCCCGGTCCGCGGCGCGAAGCGTGGAGGCGTATCCCTCCAGGTACCACGGATCTGCGGTCCCGCCGCCTTCGCTCTTGGGTGACACGCCCCAAGGCTACCGACGGCACCCTTGGCGCGACGCCACCTCACTAGTCTTGGCGGAGATTCCTAAGGAGCACGGTTGGCCCGCATTCTGATCGTTGAAGACGACGACCACATCCGCACCGCACTTCGGCTCATGTTCGAGGGCGAGGGCTTCGTGGTCGACGACGCGCCGAGCGGCGAGGTCGGCGTCGCGCTGTTCGCGCGCATGGCGTCGGACGTCGCCATCGTCGACGTGATGCTGCCGGGTATGACGGGCTTCGAGACGTGTCAGGCCCTGCGCGAAGCGAGCGACCTGCCGATCGTCATCGTGTCGGCTCGTGATGACACCGTCGACGTGGTGCTCGGCCTGGAATCGGGCGCCGACGACTACGTCACCAAGCCCTTCGTGCCCGAAGAGCTCCTCGCGCGGGTGAAGGCCCACCTGCGCCGACGTCCCGAGAGGAGCGCCAACGCCTTCCAACTCGGCGACCTGCACGTCGTGCCCGACGAGGGCGTGGTGCGCCACGCCGACGGCGCCGAACTGCACCTGACCTCGACCGAGTTCCGCCTGCTGACCGACCTCGCGTCGGCCAACGGCAAGGTGCTCTCCCGCGAGGACCTGCTGGAGCGCGTCTGGGGCTACGACTACTTCGGCGACAGCCGCCTTGTCGACGTGCACATCCGGCGTCTGCGCATGAAGATCGAGCCCGATCCGGCCAGCCCGATGTTCCTCGTTACCGTTCGCGGCGCGGGATACAAGTTGGTCCTTTGATGGCGCATCGGAGCCTGCGACTTCGCCTACTCGTCACGTTCGGCCTGGGTGCGCTGGTGCTGAGCTCGCTCTTCGCCTCGCTGACCTACATCGGCGTGCAGCGACTCTTGATCTCGAACCAGCAGCAGACCGACCTACGCCAGAGCTACGTGAACGCGGCCCTGGTGCGCAGCACCCTCTACACGTCGCCGGCCCAGCTCGCGAACCTGTTGAACTCGATCCAGAAGGCCACCTCGTCAATCGTCCTCGTCCAGACCCACCACCAGTGGCTGGCGCGCAGTGAACCGGCGTCCACCAAGGACGTGTCGCCCCAGATCATCAAGCTGGTGAACCAAGGACACGCGACGCAACAGACGCTCATCGTCAACGGCGAGATCCTCTTCGTCGTGGGCGTGCCGATCCCCGCGGTCGAGACCCAGGTCTTCGAGGTCTTCCGGCTCTCCAGCCTCGAGCACACGCTGCGGGTGCTGCTGCTGGTGCTCGCGGCGGGTGCACTGGCGACCTCGTTCATCGGGATGGGCGGCGGACTCTGGGCGACCCGGCGGGCCGTGCGGCCCCTGGAGGAGGTCTCGCTCGCCGCGGCCAAGATCGCCGCGGGGGCGCTGACCACGCGCCTCGTCGTGACCCAGGCCGACCGCGAGGTCCAGCAGCTGACCGAGTCGTTCAACGAGATGGTCAGCCGGTTGGTCGACCGGCTCGAGCGCGACGCGCGCTTCGCGAGCGACGTCAGTCACGAGCTGCGCTCGCCGCTGACGACACTGGCGACGACGGCGTCGGTGCTGCAACAGCACCGTGAGCAGCTTTCGCCCGCCGGCCAGGAGAGCCTCGACCTGTTGCTCGCCGACCTCTCGATCTTCCAGTCACTCGTCGAAGACCTCCTGGAGATGGCGAGAAGCGACGCGGGCGCGGTCCCGCTCGTGATGGAGAAGGTGCCGGCCACTGAACTGCTGCGCCAGTCGGTGCGTTCGGCGGCCGCTCGACACGCACTGGTCGAGCCGGTCGTCGAGGTCGACGAGTCGGTCGGCGATCCACTCGTCGAGGTCGACCGGCGCCGCTTCGAGCGGGTGATCACCAACCTCATCGACAACGCGCACCGCTACGCCGAGGGCGCGGTGGCGGTGCGGATGAACCGGGTCGCGAACTATCTCGCGATCAACGTCGACGACGCCGGCCCCGGCGTCCCGCTCGACGAGCGAGAGCACGTCTTCGAGCGCTTCTTTCGAGGACGCGCCGCCCACGACCGCGGCATCGCGCGCGGCACCGGGCTCGGCCTCGCGCTCGTGCGCGACCACGTCAAGGCGTTTGGGGGCACCATCGCGGTGCTCGAGAGCGACGACGGCGGGGCCCGCTTCCAGATCCTCCTGCCGATCGTCGAAGGAGACCGGGAATGAAGCGGCTGGGCGCACTCGTGGCCGTGGGACTGGGCGCCGTGCTGTTGAGCGGCTGCACGCTGGTGCCCACCGCGCCGACGCCCGATCTCATCGCCCACCGCCAGATCCCCTTCGGCCTGCTCAACAAGACCATCCCCGGGACCAACAACGGTCGCGTGCGCTTCATCACCCAGCCCGTCTACATCGTCGACGCCACCGGCCACCTCGCCCCCTCGAGTCGGATCGTGCCCGCTCCCCCCGTGCTCGCCACCGTGTTGCGCCAGCTCATCCTCGGCCCGACCCAGATCGAGACGTTCGCGGGCTACACCTCGGCGCTGCCCGCGGGCCTGGTGCTGCTGTCGGCGAGCATTAAGGGCGACGTCGGCTACGTCGACCTCGCGACCCCGCTGTCGAAGCTGAGTCGGTCCCAAGAGGTCTTGGCGCTCGGCCAACTGGTGCTGACGGCGTACGACGCCGGGGCGGTCAAGGGGATCGAGATCACGGCAGCGGGTCGGGTGCAGCGTTCGCTGTTGCCCAACGGCACGAGGACCCCGCTCATCACCACGAGTGACTACTCCAGCCTCTTGAACCGCTAACGGACCGGCTCGTGGCGATAGGCCGGAGCGGCGCTCCAGAGGTGCTCGAGGTCGTAGTACTCGCGCGCGGCCTCGTCGAAGACGTGCACGATGACGTCGCCGTAGTCGAGCGCGATCCACTCGGCGGCGGTCCAACCCTCGACCCGCACGGGCTTGACGTCGAGGGCGAGTTCGACGAGTCGCTCGACCTCCTCGGCGATGGCGCGGACCTGACGATCGTTGCGGCCCGAGGCCAGCACCAGCGCGTCGAAGGAGTCCACGAGTCCGCGCAGGTCCAGCACGACCGTGTCCGTGCTCAACTTGTCCTCGGCCGCCATCATCGCGGCGTTGGTCAGCGCGGCAACGAAGCTGGTGTGCGGATCGCGAGCAACCTCGCCGCTGGTCACGATGCCACTCAGTGGGCCGCTCCCAGCACGATGAGCGCCGCGACGAAGGGGACCGACAGGGTGACGATCCCGACCATCGCGTAGCGCTGCTTCAAACGTCGTAGGTCGCGGCGCCTGACGGGCGGCGCTTCCAAGCCCCGCAGTCTCGGCGACTGCGGCTCAGAAAGGTCGAAGCTACGAACTGCCATTGTGTCGACTGTAGCCTCGGGCGCCCAGGTAGAGCGGAATTACCAGTTCAGGCAGGAATTTCTTCAGATCGTCCGACGAGAGGTCGATGTCGCGGATGAACGAACTCGACAGGTCCACCGGTTCCATGGGGATCTCGTAGCTGGACCAGCCCTCGGGCACGACCGTCACCGACCCTGGGCGCGGCACGACGCCGACACGCACGAGCGTGCGCAGTGTCGAGGCGTCGTGCCAATTGTCGAGCTGGACCGCCAGGTCGGCCCCGACGATCAGGTCCACCTCGTCGGCCTCCTCCAACAGCTCCCCGACCGTGTCGATCGTGTACGACGGGCCCTCGCGCACGATCTCGCGGTCCGAGACCACGACCAGGGGCAGGTCGGCGAACGCCGCGCGCGCCATCGCGAGGCGCACGGCGGCCGGACGAATCGCGCCCGCGGCGCTCTTCAGGTAGGGGTCGCCGGCGACGGTGACCTCGATGCGATCGAACCGTGACGTCGCGGCGGCGGCGCGCAGTGCGGCGACGTGGCCGAAGTGAGGCGGGTCGAAGGTCCCCCCAAAGAGACCGCAGCGCCGTACTTTCACGGATGCAGCCTAGGCTGCGATTGCCCGCCCACCGGCCCAGCCCCTACGCTTGGATGATGGAATCGACCGCACTCGACTGGACTCCGAGTTCGTGGCGCGCGCGCCACGCCGCCCAGAGCCCGACGTGGCCGGACCTCGAGCACCTGAGCCGCGTCGAGGCCGAACTGGCGACCAAGCCACCCCTCGTCTTCGCCGGCGAGGCCCGACGACTCCAAGAGCACCTCGCGCTGGTCGCCCAGGGCAAGGCCTTCCTCTTGCAGGCCGGTGACTGCGCCGAGTCCTTCCACGAGGGCTCGGCCGACTCGATCCGCGACAAGCTGAAGGTCATCTTGCAGATGGCCGTGGCGCTGACCTACGCGGCCGGCGTGCCGGTGATCAAGGTCGGACGCATCGCCGGGCAGTTCGCCAAGCCCCGCTCGGACGAGTTCGAAGAGCGCGATGGCGTGCGTCTCGACTCGTTCCGCGGGCACATCGTCAACGACGAGGAGTTCGACGCCGACGCGCGCCGCCCCAACCCCGAGCGCATGCTCGCCGCCTATCACCAGAGCGTGGCGACGCTGAACCTGCTGCGCGCCTTCACGACCGGCGGCTTCGCCGCGCTGTCGCGGGTCCACGCCTGGAACCAGGAGTTCGTCGCCAACTCGCTCGAGGGCAAGCGCTACGAGGTCGTCGCCGACGAGATCGAGCGCGCCCTGCAGTTCATGAAGGCCTGCGGCATCGACCTGCACGACGACAACGCGCTGCAGGCCGTCGACTTCTACACCAGCCACGAGTCGCTCATCTTGCCCTACGAGCAGGCGCTGACGCGCCGCGACTCGCTGAGCGGCGACTGGTACGACTGCTCGGCGCACATGCTGTGGATCGGCGACCGCACCCGCCAGATCGACGGCGCCCACGTCGAGTTCCTGCGCGGCGTCGCCAATCCGGTGGGCCTGAAGGTCGGCCCGAGCATGGGCGTCGGCGAGCTGGTGGCGCTGGTCAACGCGCTGAACCCCCACAACGTCGCGGGGCGGCTGACGCTGATCGCGCGCATGGGCCACGACCGCATCGCCGACAAGCTGCCGACCCTCGTCCAGGCGCTGAGCGACGAGGGGGCCAACGTCGTGTGGGCGTGCGACCCGATGCACGGCAACACCTTCGTGGCGTCGGGGGGCCAGAAGACGCGCCGATTCGACGACGTGCTCTCCGAGACCGCCCAGTTCTTCGATATCCACCAGGGCCTCGGCACCTGGCCGGGCGGCCTGCACATCGAGCTGACCGGCGACAACGTCACCGAGTGCCTGGGCGGAGGCTCACGGCTCGCCGAGGGCGACCTGGACCTCAACTACACCTCGATCTGCGACCCCCGGCTCAACGCCACCCAGAGCCTGGACATGGCGTTCCACGTCGCGGAGTTCCTGCAGCGCTACTCGGGCGCCAACGGCGCGCGGTCGTTGTAGCGCAGCAGTCGACGGCGTTCGCCGTTGAACTCGATCTCGGTCATCGAGCAGTTCTCGATCCGCGGCCGCAGCCGCACGTGGCCGGCCAGTCCCTGGTAGATCTTCATCGCCTGCTCGATCACCCCGCCGTGCACGACGAGCACCACCAGCTCGCCGGGGTGGCGCTCGACGAGGCGCTCGATGGCCGCGCGGCAGCGCTCGAAGAAGTCGATGAGCGACTCGCCGCCCGGCGCGGTGATCTCGTGGGGGTCGCGCTCCCAGTCCGGCGAACCGAACCGTTCGACGAGCGCGGCCCAGGTCAGCCCGTCGCCCTCGCCCACGCTGATCTCGCACAGCGTCTCGTCGGCCACCGGCTCGAGGTGCGCCGGCACCGCCGCACGCACGATCCGCGCGGTCTCGATGGCGCGGGGCAAGGTGGAGGTGTAGAACGCGCTCGCGCCCTCGAGCTCGCGGCTCATCACCAGGCGATCACGCAGGGCCCGCGCCTGGCGACGTCCGAGGTCGGTCAGCCCCCCGTCACCGAGGTGGCCCCCGGCGAGTCCCTCGGCGTTCGCGCGGCTCTCGCCGTGGCGGATCATGAGCAACCTCGTCCCGCTCGGCGCCGGACCGCGTTGACGGAATCCCACGGGCGGCAGTCGCTGGTCCTCGCTCACTCCAGTTCTCCGACGAAGGCCTCGAGCTGGCGCAGGGTCCGACACTCGATCACCCGCTCGCAGTAGGGCGCGTACTGGTTGATGATCGAGTCGCCGCTGTTCCAGTAGGCGGTGGGCTCGGGGTTCAGCCAGTACACGGACTTGGCGCGGTAGTGCAGGTCGGCGATGATCTCGGCGTGGGCCTGGTGGTAGTTGTTGCGCGCGTCGCCCAGGATCAGCACCGTCGAGCGCCGGGTGATGTCCTTGGCGAAGCGCTCGTGGAAGGTCAGCAGCGCCCGGCCGTAGTCGGAGTGGCCGTCGAAGGCGATCACGTCGGCCTCGGCGTTGATGCGCGCGACCGCCTCGGCGGGGTCGTCGACCCCGTCGAAGAGCCGGGTGACCTCGTCGAGGCCGTCGACGAAGACGAAGCTGCGGACCTTGGAGAACTGCGAGCTGATGGCGTGCACCAGGTGCAGCGTGAAGCGCGCGAAGGACGCGACCGAACCCGAGACGTCGGCGATCACGAAGATCTCGGGCTTGGCGGGGTGGGGCGGCTTGAAGCGCAGGTCGATCGGCACGCCGCCCGTCGAGAGGCTCCGGCGCACGGTGTGGCGCAGGTCCACCGGGCCGCGGCGCCGGCGCCGGCGGCGGCGCGCGAGGCGGGTCGCCAGCTTGCGGCTGAGTGGACGAAGGGCTCGCTCGAGCTGGGCCATCTCGTCGCGGTTGGCGTGCATCACGTCGATGTCCTCGGGCAGGGGCTTGCGCACGGACTTGGCGAGCGCCTCGGCCCCGCGGTCCTCGACGAGCCGTTCGCGGATGACCCGTTCGATCTCAGCCTTCAAGTGCTCGATGCGCGCGTGGGCCTCCTCGCGCGCCAGGCGCTGGGCGAGCTGGTCGTCGCCCTCGCCTTGAGGGCCCGTGGTGAGCCGGCGTTCGAGGTTCTCCAGGTCCAGGTTCCGCAGCGTCCGGTAGAGGTAGTACGTGCCACCCACCGGGCGGCCCGGCTCCATCCCGGCGTAGCGGGTCACCGATTCGCTCGCCGCGTGGCGCAGCGCGCCGAGGTCGCCGTCGCGCAGGGCGCGAAAGAGCAGGTCGGCCAGCTCTTGGGCGCTCAGCGACGACGACGAGCCGCCGCCCTCGCCGCGCGACTGGCCCGGCCCGCTCGCGCCCGCTCCCCCTTCGCGGGTCAGTTGCTCGTCCTCGTCGCCCTCGCCCATGAACTGCTCGGCGTTCTGCCACGAGCGCGTCGAGAAGAAGACCTCGAAGGCGGTGTTGAAGACCGGCAGATGGTCGCCGTCCTTCACGAGGGTCGCCGCGAGCGAGCTCTTGACCATCGCCCGGTCGCCGAGGTCGATCACCTCCATGGCGCGCGCGGCGTCCACGTGCTCGCTCATCGAGATCGGGATCCCGGCCGAGCGCAGCTCGCCGATGAAGTCGCCGAGCAGGTTAAGCAAGCGGCTTCGAGCGACCGAGGAGTTCTTTGGTGGCTCGCTCAATGTCGGACTGGTACTTCAGCAAGATGTGCAGCGTAGCCGCGGCGTCCTGGTCGCCGATCTCCTTGCGCCCGAGCACCACGAGGGTCCGCGCCCAGTCGAGGGTCTCGGACACCGAGGGCGCCTTCTTCAGGTCGAGCGTACGCAGGCTCCGCACGACCTGGGCGATCTGCTCGGCCAGGGCCGTCGAGATGCCGGGCACGCGCGAGAGGATGATGTCGCGCTCGCGCTCGACGCTCGGGTAGCCGATGTAGAGGTAGAGGCAGCGCCGCTTCAACGCCTCGGAGAGCTCACGGGTGTTGTTCGACGTCAGGAAGACCATCGGGATCTGCTTGGCCTTCACGGTGCCCAGCTCGGGGATCGAGACCTGATACTCCGAGAGGACCTCGAGCAGCAGCGCCTCGGTCTCGAGCTCGACGCGGTCGACCTCGTCGATCAAGAGCACGACCGGGTCGGTCGCCGAGATCGCCTCGAGCAGCGGACGCGTCAGCAGGAACTCCTCGCCGAAGATGTCCTCCTCGAGGTGCCCCCAGTCCTCGGTGCCCTCGCCTTCGGGGCGTCCGGCCTGGATCCGCAGTAGTTGCTTGCGGTAGTTCCACTCGTAGAGGGCCTTGGAGTCGTCGAGTCCCTCGTAGCACTGCAGGCGGATCAGACGGGCCCCGATCGAGTCGGCGACGGCCCTGGCGAGGGCCGTCTTGCCGGTGCCCGCCGGCCCCTCGACGAGCACGGGCTTGGCGAGCCGGTCCGCGAGGTACGTGACCGACGCGATGGCGTCGTCGCTCAGGTAGTCGTTGTCGGCGAGGCGCTGGCGCACGTCGTCGGGCGACTCGAAGCGCACCTTGGGCACCTCGGCGAGCCCCAGTCGCCGGGCGAGCTCTTCGCGTGGGTCCAGTGCGGTCATCGAATCTGTCCCTCTCCTCGTACGACCCACTTCAGGCAGGTCAGCTCGCGCAGGCCCATGGGCCCTCGCGCGTGCAGCTTCTGGGTCGAGATGCCGACCTCGCCGCCGAGTCCCAGCTCGCCACCGTCGATGAACCGGGTCGAGGCGTTCACGAGCACGGCGGCGGCGTCGACGCGCTTCACCCACTGCTCGGCGTTGTCGAGGTTCTCCGTGACGATCGCCTCGCTGTGGCCGGTGCCGTAGCGCGCCACGTGCGCGATCGCCTCGTCGAGCGAGTCGACGACCCTCACGGCCAGGATCAGGTCGAGGTACTCGCGCCCGTAGTCCTCCTCGGTGGCGGGTGTGGCGCCGGGCAGCAGCTCGCGCGTGGCGCCGTCGCCGCGCAGTTCGACCTCGGGCATCGCGCCGGCGAGGGCGGGCAGGAAGCGCTCGGCGACCTTTCGATGCACGAGCACCGTCTCGGCGGCGTTGCACACCCCCGGACGTGACACCTTGGCGTTGCGCACGATCCTTACCGCCTGGTCGAGGTCGGCCGACTCGTCGACGTAGATGTGGCAGTTGCCGTCGCCGTCGAGCACGTAGGGAACCCGGGCGTGCTCGCGCATCGCGGCGATCAGGCTGGGGCCTCCGCGAGGGATGAGGCAGTCGAGCACGTCGGTCATCTGCATGAAGGCCGTCGCGGTCTCGTGCGACGTGTCCTCGACCAGGGAGACCGCAGCCGACGGCAGACCCTCCTTCTCGAGCGCCTCGTGCCACAGAGAGACGATGAACCGATTGGTCGACAGCGCCGTTGACGATCCGCGCAGGTAGGCCGCGTTGCCACTGCGGATGCAGAGCCCGGCCACGTCGCTCGTGACGTTCGGGCGGTTCTCGTAGACGACGCCGATCACCCCGAGCGGCACTCGCAGTCGCTCGATGCGCAGTCCGTTGGGCCGCGTGCTCGCGTCGAGCGTCTCGAACAGCGGGTCGGGGGCGTCGGCGATCTCGCGCAGCGCACTCGCCATCGACGCGACACGGGCCTCGGTCAGCAGCAGCCGGTCGCGGCCCGCGCCGGACTCTCGGTAGGCGTCGAGCTCTCTGGCGTTGATGGCGAGCAGCTCGTCGGTCGTCTGTTCGAGGCGGTCGGCGACGTGGCGCAGCACCGCGCGGCGCTGGTCGTCGCTCGCCTGGGCCAGCGCGACGGCGGCGTCGCGAACGGCGTGGCCCTGTTGCGCCAATGCGCTCGTCGTCATCACTACAGGCTAACGGAGAGCGCCTAGACCCGACGAAGCAGCACGAGGTCGTCGCGGTGGACGACGACGTCGTCGCCGTCCCTGAACGCCTCGGCGCTGACCCGCACCAGACCCTTGGCGACGATCTGGCCGTCTGGCCCCTTGATGTCGACGGCGTCGCCCTCGGCGAACGCGCCGTCGTGGGACTCGACACCCACGCGCAACAGGCTGCGCCCGTGGTTCTCGAGGGCCTGCAGCGCGCCCTGGTTGATGTGCAGCGACCCGTGGCTCGCCACCGCGAAGGCGATCCACGACTTGCGCGCCGAGAGCCGCTCGGGGCGTGGGTGGAAGGTCGTGCCGAAGCCGGCGGCGCCGCTCAGGGCGTGTCGCAGGGCGTTGTGAGCGTGGGCCGGCGCGATTACCGTGGTGATGCCCGACCAGGAGGCCATGCGCGCGGCCGCCAGCTTCGAGGCCATGCCCCCGCTGCCCACACCCGACCGGCTCGCCCCGGCGATCTCGACCAGGTCGGTGTCCAAGGCGGTGACCTCCTCGATCAAGGTCGCCGAGGGGTCGAGGCGCGGGTCGGCGGTCAACAGCCCTTCGGTATCGGTCAAGAGCACGAGGTGCGAAGCCCCGACCAGGTTCGCCACCAACGCGGCCAGCCGGTCGTTGTCGCCGAAGCGGATCTCCTCGTCGGCGACGGCGTCGTTCTCGTTCACGATCGGCACGACGTCGAGGCTCTGGAGCGCCTCGAGGGTGCCGCGAGCGTGGAGGTACTGGCCGCGGTGCGAGAAGTCGAGCGGAGCGAGCAGCACCTGTCCCACGGCCGCGCCCACTTCGGCGAAGGCGTTGCGCCACGCGTGCATCAACAGCGGCTGCCCCACCGCCGAGACCGCCTGCAGCTTGACGCTGTCGGTCGGACGGGGTCGGCCCTTGCCCACCTCGGCCCAGCCGGCGGTGATGGCGCCCGAGGTCACGACGACGACGTTCCAGCCCTGCAAGCGCAGGTCCACCACGTCCAGCGCGATGTTCACGAGCACGCCGTAGGCGACGCCGCCGGTGTCGTCGGTGACCGACGAGGTGCCGATCTTCACCACGACGCTACGAGTCGTCATCGCTCCCCCCCAGGTCGAGTCGCCCGTGTCGCGCGAGCCGCTCGCGTCGCGTCGCGCGGTGGTGGTCGCCTCGGTCGAGTCCGGCGCCCACTTCGTCACGCCACCACTCGAACGAGAGTGGTCCGATGTTCACGATGTCGCCATCGCGCACTCCCGCGCGCGTCAGCATCCGATCGACGCCCAGCGCGCGCAGGCGCCGCACGATCTCGGCGAGCGCCTCGTCGTCGGTGAGGTCCTGGAAGCGCACCGCGCGGATCGCGGGCCGACCGCCCACGGTCCACTCGCCCGCGCCGCTCTTCTCGACCGTGATCTCGTCGGGCAGGGGCTTGTGCACGACGATCTCGTGTTCGATCTTCTCGGCCTCTTCCTTGCGGACCTGCACGACCAGTGCGGCGAGCTGATTGACCAATTGGTCGATGCCCTCGCCGGTGACCGAGGAGATGACGAGGATGCCCTCCATCTCGTGCGCGGCGACGTCGCCCTTGGACCCGACGATGACCCGCGGGCGCTCGAGCAGGTCGGCCTGGTAGTCACCGAGCTCTCGCAGCAGGATGTCCAACTGCGCCTGGGGCTCGAGGGGCGCGAGCTCGGAGAGGTCGAGCAGCACGCAGAGCACGCGGGCGCGCTCGACGTGGCGCAAGAAGTCGTGACCGAGCCCGCGCCCTTCGGCGGCTCCCTCGATCAGTCCGGGGATGTCGGCCATGACGAACTCGGTGGCGTCGCCCGGGCGCCCCGAGCGCGCGCCGACCCGCACGACACCGAGGTTGGGCACGAGCGTGGTGAACGGGTAGTCCGCGATCTTCGGTCGAGCGGCCGACACCCGCGAGATCAGCGTCGACTTGCCGACGTTGGGGAATCCGATCAGCGCCACGTCGGCCTGGAGCTTCAGCTCGAGGTTGTACCAGGCCTCCTGGCCCTTCTCGCCCTGCTCGGCGAAGGCCGGGGCGCGACGCCTGTTCGACAGGAACCGCGCGTTGCCCTGGCCCCCGAGCCCGCCCTCGGCGGCGAGCCAGCGGTCGCCGGGCCCGCCCAGGTCGACGAGGAGCTCGCCCTCGCGGCTGTAGACGATGGTGCCCACGGGCACCGTGACGATGGTGTCCTTGCCACCCGAGCCGTGCTGGCGCTTGGACGTGCCGTGCTGGCCGTCGGTGGCCCGGCGAAACGGGTGGTCGCGAAAGCCCAGCAGCGAGGCCTGGTTGTTGTCCGCGACGATCCAGACGCTGCCGCCGCGCCCGCCGTCGCCCCCGTCGGGACCGCCCTTGGCCACGTGGGCCTCGCGGCGAAAGCTCACGCATCCCGCCCCGCCGTCGCCCGCCTTGGCATGCAGCTGGGCGAAATCGACGAAGGTGGACACGGCACCATCCTACGGGCCTGCCCGGAGCGGTCCTCGGGCTTAGGCGAACAGCGCGTCGAGCGCGTCGTCGAAGACCTCTTGGTGGCGCGCCACGTGGTCGCGAGTCGTCGCGGGACACATCAGGGCCATGTTGTGGAACGGCGTCAGGAGGACCCCCCGGTTCACGCAGTGCAGGTGCAGGTAGTCCTCGAGCAGCGGATCGGCGCTGCGCAGCGAGTCACCGCCGTTGGTCGGAGCGGGATTCGCGAAGCGGTACTCGCAGCGCGCACCGAGCTGGCTGATCGACCACGGGAGTCCGCGGGCGTCGATCGAACGCTGCACACCCTCGGCGAACGCCGTCGCCAGCAGCTCCATTGGTCCGAAGGCGTCGTCGGTCAGCACTCGTCCAAGGACAGCGCGCATGGCGGCGAAGCTCATGGCGTTGCCGGCGAGGGTGCCGCCGATCCCGCCGACGTCTTCGATGTCGGCGCCCTTCGACACCGCGTCGAGCACGCGCTCGGCGAGCTCGCGGCTGAGGCCATACGCCCCGCACGGCACGCCACCCCCGAGCGACTTGCCGATGGTGATTGCGTCGGGGCGCAGATTGAACCGGCGCGTCGCTCCCCCGGGTCCGGCGGAGAACGTGTGGGTTTCGTCGAGGATCAGCAAGGTGCCGGTCTCGTCGCAGAGCGCTCGCACGCCCTCGAGGAAGCCGGGCTGGGCCATCACGATGCCGATGTTGGTGAGCGCAGGCTCGGTCAGCACCGCCGCCACGTCTCCGAAGGCCAACTCGCGCTCGAGCGCGGCGAGGTCGTTGAACTCCACGACGCGCGTCGTGGTGGTCGGATCGACCGCTGGTCCGACGTTGCCGGGACGCGAGGTCGGTCGGCCCTGCCCGTCGACCACGACGAAGGTCTCGTCGACCGAGCCGTGGTACGAGTAGGAGAAGACGAGGATCTTGGGGCGGTTGGTCACGAGGCGCACGAGGCGCAGCAGCCACCGGTTGGCATCGGTGGCCGACAGGCTGAACGACCACTGCGGCAGGCCGAAGCGTCGAGCCATCTCGGCGGCCACCCATTCGGCGTCCTCGTTGGGCAGCATGGTCGTCACGCCGCCCTCGACGCCGATGCGGCGCTGCATCGCCTCGACGAGGGGTCGGGGCGAGTGGCCGGCCATTGCGCCGGTGTCACCCAGGGCGAAGTCGATCAACTCGTTGCCGTCGAGGTCGGTGATCAGCGCGCCGTGGGCCGTCGCGAAGCCGAGGGGGAAGCCGCCGGGCCACTTGTTCATCCAGGTCATGGGGACCCGAGCGAAGAGGTGGTTGGCGCTCGCGTGCAGGGCCTTGGAGGAGGGGTGGTCGGCGTCGTAGCGGTCCCGCTCAGACGCCACCAACTGGGCCAGTTTCTGGCGATTCAGGTGGTTCATTGGGCCATCGTAGAGCCGTGCCGTGGGCCACGCGGGCAAGATAAATTCTGGAAATCGCCTTTGAACAGCACTTTTGGATTCGAGAACCCCCCAAAAACCCCGAAAACTTATGAGTAATCCGCTCATTTCCTTGATTTTGAGGTAAAGATGGCTCCGGTTGCTGGGAAAACTCCCAGTCCGTTTCAACGAAGAGTAAGGAGTCGACCGGTGAACAAGGCCGAGTTGGTAGATGCAATTGTTGCCGAGAGTGGCGCAGCCAAGAACACGGTAGCGGAGGTCCTCAAGGGCTTTGAAGAAGTCGTCGTCAAGAACGTCTCGAAGGGCGAGAAGATCGTGCTGTCGGGCTTCCTTTCGTTCGAGCGGGTTGCTCGCAAGGCTCGTACGGCCCGTAACCCCCAGACGGGCGAGGCCATTCAGGTCAAGGCCTCCAACGCCCCGAAGGTCTCGATTGGCTCGACCTTCAAGAAAGCAGTCAAGGGCGCGTAGTCCTCTTCGCTGACACGATTCCCTTCGGGCGAGAGCCTTTCGAGACGATTCGTGCGGTAAAGGGATAAGTCGAACCGAACCCCCGACCTCTCGCCACGGCGAGAGGTCGGGGGTTCGTCGTTCCCTCGGACCACACGAGCCACGCGATCACATCGTCCGATCGGCGAAGGCACACGAGTTCCCAGCGAATGCTGAGCCGGATCGGTGTGCTCGTCACCCGTGGCGGTTCCGATGCCGGGCAATTGCCAACTGTTAGGGTCATCGCGTGAATGGACCGCCGCCTGACGCCAGGGCCGTCGCGCGACGATTCCCCCCGAGGGCGGTGTTCCTCGTCTTCTTCGTGCTCGCATTCCTGTCGATTGCCTGCTGGTCGTTCGCCAGCCCGTTGGTGGCGGCCCCCGACGAACAGGCCCACGTCATCCGTGCCGACGCCCTCGACCATGGCCATCTAGGTCACCGGACCTCGCCGACCAACAAGGTGCTCGTGACGGTGAGGGTCCCCGCGTCGATCAACGCAGTCAAGTACTGGATCACCTGCTGGCAGTTCCACGCCTCGACGCCGGCCTCGTGCTCGCCGACGTGGCCCACCTCCGAGCTACTCGTGGAGACCACCATCCACGTCGGCCACTACCCACCGCTCTACTACGCGCTGGTGGGCACCGGTTCGTACCTCTCCCAACAACGATCGGGCATCTACGCGATGCGACTCGTCAGCGCGGCTATCTGCGCGGCGATGCTGGCACTGAGCGCCTACGCGGTGGCGCGGTGGAGTCGGCGCCGGTCGCTCGTGGCGGGCATCTTCGCAGCGTTGACGCCCATCACCCTCTTCTTGTCCTCTGCCGTCAATCCCAGCGGCTTCGAGATCGTCACGGCCATCTGCCTCTGGACGGCGGTCGTCATCATGGCGCTCGAGTATCCGGCCGACCCGCCCAGGGGCCTCGTCGCCATTGTCGGCGCAACGGCGTCGGTCCTCGCCTTGATCCGGGGACTCTCGCCACTGTGGGTGCTGCTCGTCGCGCTCGTCTTGACCCTGCTCCTCGGGCCGAGCCGCGTGGTGGGTCTGTTGCGAGAACGGCGCGACGTCCGGATCGCCACTGCTTCGGTGGGCGTCGCCGGGATCGCCGCCGTGGCGTGGATCTGGACCCAGGGGACCTTGAATGTGCTGCCCAGTCACGTGGTGATCGACCGCCACTCCACGACACTCCAGACCTTCCGCCTCGTGGCCGACCACGGCTACCAGTGGCTGCGCGAGAGCGTGGGCGTGTTGGGCTGGCTCGACACGACCATGCCGATCGGCCTCTACGGGGCCTGGTACCTCTTGATGCTCGCCATCGTGCTGGTGGCGCTCGCGCGCGCCGGCTGGCGTCAGCGCGGTGCACTCGCCGCCGTCTGCGCCCTGGCCATCGCGGTGCCCGTGCTGATCGTGTCGAGGGAAGCTCGCGAGATTGGCGTCGTGTGGCAGGGACGCGACGGCATGCCGCTCACGGTGGGGGCGCTGATCCTCGGTGCGGGCCTCTGTGCCAGTGCCGTGCGATCGGGCGCCTTCGAACGGTGGCTGGCGACGGTGATCGTCGCGGTCGCGTCGCTACTCGAGCTGGTCGCCTTCTACGTCAACCTGCGTCGCTACGCGGTGGGCGTCGAGGGCCCGCGATGGTTCTTCCTCCACCACCAGGGATGGTCGCCTCCGACCGGCCAACTGCCCACGCTGGTGGCCTACGCCGTCGCGACCACGCTGATCGGCGTCGTGACGATCTGGTGGATCTGGAGTTCGCGCGATCCCATCGACGCTTCGCCGGCCAGTTCCAGGCGACCCAGAAACCGCCACCGCGCCGCCTAGGACGCTGCGGCGCGCGACCGCATGGTCGAGATTGCGCGCAGTGAGCCACGCGGCCAGGAGGAGCAGGTCGGTGAGGCGGTGCGTCGAGCTTTCGCTCGACGGGCGATGACTAGTCGACGAGTACGTCGACGAGCTTGCGACCGCGGCGGAAGCCGAACTTGACGGTTCCCTCAGTGAGTGCGAACAGCGTGTCGTCCTTGCCGATGCCGACGTTGCGACCCGGGTGGAACTGGGTGCCGCGCTGGCGGATGATGATGCTGCCGCCCTTCACCGCGGTGCCGTCGAACGTCTTGACCCCGAGGCGCTGGGCGTTGGAATCGCGGCCGTTCCTGGTGGAACCGCCACCTTTGGTCTTTGACATGGGTGCTCCTTAGGCCTTGGGCGAAATCTTGGTGATTTCAACGGTCGAGTAGTGCTGGCGGTGTCCCCAGCGACGACGCTGGATCGACTTCGACTTGTAGGTGAGGGCGCGGATCTTCGGACCGGTCTCGTTGCCGATGATCTTGGCGGTGACCGTCGCACCCTTCAGCGCTGGCCCGGCGACGACGGTGTCGCCGTCGACGAGCAGGACTGGCTCGAACTGGATTTCTGAGTCGTTCGCCTCGGGGCGCAGGTCCACGCGGACCACCTGGCCCTCGGTGACGCGCTCTTGGGATGTTCCTACACGGATAACGGCGTACATAAGGTTTCCATAGTAGCCGAAGTGCGCCGGGGTCCGTGACGACCTACAGGCCGGTCTCCACGACGAATCCCCGGCCGTCGCACACCGCGCACACGCTCGAGACCGACTCGAGCAGTCCCTCATTGACCCGTTTGCGGGTCATTTCGACCAGTCCGAGCTCGGAGATGTCGAAGACCTGGGTGCGGGTCTTGTCGCGCGACAGAGCGAGGCGCAACGCCGAGGCGACCGCCTCGCGGTTGCCCTTGGCCTCCATGTCGATGAAGTCGATGACGATGATGCCGCCGATGTCGCGAAGTCGCAGCTGGCGGGCCACCTCCTCGGCGGCCTCGAGGTTGTTGCGAAAGACGGTCTCCTCGAGGTTCGTCGTGCCGACGTTCTTGCCGGTGTTGACGTCGACGACGGTCAGGGCCTCAGTGCGCTCGATGATGAGCGACCCACCCGAGGGCAGGAACACCTTGCGGTCAAGGGCCCGATGGAGTTGCTCGTGGACGAAGTAGCGCTCGAAGAGCGGGAGCTCCTCGGTGGAGCGGTCGTAGTACTCGATGCGGTCGGCGAGTTCGGGGTTCACGGCCAGCACGTACTCGCGGACCTTCTCGTAGAGCTCGAGGTCGTCGATCAGGACGCCGCGGTAGTCGTCGTTGAGCTCTTCGCGCAGGACCCGCACGGCCAGGTCCAGGTCGCGGTAGATGAGCCGGGGCTGGTTGGACTTGGCGACCTCGGCCTCGATGGCCGCCCACTTCTCGGACAGCGACGCCACGTCGCGTGCGAGATCGTCGGCGGTGACGCCTTCGGCGGCCGTGCGGATGATGATGCCGTGGCGCGCGGGCTTGACCTCGTCGATGATCTTTCGCAGGCGGCGGCGCTCGCCGTCGGGCAGGCGCTTGGAGATGCCGATGGTCGAGGAGTTGGGCACCAGCACCGCGAAGCGTCCCGGCAGCGAGACCTCCTGGGTCAGACGCGCGCCCTTGGCGCCGATGGCGTTCTTGGTCACCTGGCAGATGATCGTCTGGCCCGAGCGGATCATCTGTTCGATCCGCTTGGCGTTGGACGAGGGGCCCTCGACGTCCTCGGCGTCAAAGGAGATGTCGCCGCGGTAGAGCACGGCGTTCTTCGGGATGCCGATGTCGACGAAGGCCAGCTCCATGCCCGGCAACACGTTCTGGATGCGGCCCACGTAGATGTTGCCGTCGATCTGGTTGGTCTCGTCGGCGGCCTTGGCGACCGTGTACTCGACCATGGTGCGGCCCTCGAGGGTGGCGATGTGGGTCGCCTCCTTGGAGGTGTGCACGCACATGAGGTAGCGGCCCTGGGCGCGGGTGCGCCGCTCCCCCCCGCGGCGCTTCCTGTTCTTGCCGCGCCCGGCGGCGCTGTCGGCCCCGGCGGCCTCGGGGGCGGACGCCTCGACCGGCGCCTCGAATACGCGTGACGCAGGACGCGGAGAGCCGCCCTGGCCGCCGCGTCCCCGTCCGCCGCGCCGGCGCCGGTTGGCGCCCTGGCCCTGGCGCTCCTGGCCCCCCGAGGGACTCGAGGGCGGTGACGACGGGGTCCCCGGTCGGGTGTCGCCTATCTGGGGGGCTGGTCGGGTGTCGCCAATGCGGGGGCTAGACGATGATGCAGGTTGAATGTTGGTTTCGTCGCTCACGACGGGTACTCCTTGAGTTCTTGAAGGTGGGGGCGTAGTGCGCCGCACTACTACTGATGAGTGCCGCGCGCGGCGCGGTGGCCGCGACGTCGGCGTGGATGGAAGAAACGATGGCGCGTTGGGCCACGACGAAGGGGATGACGAACAAGGTGATCACTAGGGTCACTTCACTGCCGTGTACCACGTTGCGTCCTTAATGCTTGTCCGTGCGGAGTGCGACTGCACCGCGCATCGACTGCGTCTTTTCGCGTGCTGCACTCTCTGCGCAGCGACGCCCAACGGTCTCAAGGCTACTCCCCATCAGGGGCTAGCCAGACTTCTTGGCCGAACTGGTGGTCGTGCTCGGCGAAGTGGTGGTCGCGACGGGCAGCGAGAGCTGTGGTTTCAGGCGCACGGGCCTGATCGGGTGGGCCACGAGGTAGTTGAAGGTCTCGGCCACCACGGGCGCGGCGGCCTCGGCGCCGTAGCCGCCCTGGCCCACCACACAGAGCACGACGTACCGGGGATGGTTGACCGGCCCGAAGCCCACGAACCACGAGTTCGGCTCGAGGCCGGGGGCGTTGCTCGCGGTCCCGGTCTTGCCGGCGATCGGGAACCCGGCGAGTGAGAAGTTGGCGATGCTGTGGAACGTGCCGTACGCCGTGCCTTGGGGGCTGTTCACCGCGCCGAGCAGGCCCTGGAGGATGGGGTCGCGCACGCGCGGCGGCAGGCTGACGTGGCCGAGGACCCGAGGTCCGTAGCGGATGATGAGCTTGCCGTGGGCATCGATGACGGCCGCGGCGACCTCGGGCGTGTAGCGCGTGCCGCCGTTGGCGAACGTGGCGTAGGCGTTGGCGAGCTCGAGGGGCGTGATCGCGGTCGTGCCCTGGCCGAAGGCCATCTCGATGTTGTCCCCCGTGTACCAACTGACGTTCGGGAAGGCCTTGGGGGCCTGGGCGTGCAGCGAGCGTCGCACCGACGGCGAGTCGACGCGTCCCTGACCCTCGTCGGGCAGGTCGATGTTGGTGTACTGGTCGAGGCCGTAGAGGTGGGCCACGTTCTGGATCGGCGTCTCGCCGTACTTGCCGGTCTGGGACCAGAAGAGGTAGCCCAGGTTGTAGAAGTAGTAGTCCGAGGACTTGGTCAGGGCCAGGGGCAGGTTGACGAGTCCGGCGCCCGAGCGCTCGTCGTCGTGGAACAGACAGCCGTGGTAGCCCTGCAGGCAGCCGGGCACCTTGTAGGTGCCGGTGTCGTTAATCAGGGTGCTGGGCGACAGGACCCCGGTCTGCATCTGGGCGGTGGCCGAGATCAGCTTGAACGTGCTGCCCGGGGTGTACAGGCCCTGGAGCGCGAAGTTGTTGAAGGCGCCCTGGTTGAGCAGTTCATGGAACAGCTTGGTGGAGAGGCCGTTGACGAACGACGACAGGTTGTAGGACGGATAGCTCGACATCGCCAGCACCGCCCCGGTGTTGGGATCGAGCACGATCGCCGCGCCGTTGGGGGCGGGCGGGCGTTTCCCCGAGCGCGGGTCGACGGACTTGCGCACTGCCAGGATGTCACTGGCGAGGTATCCGTCGAGCGCCTTCTGCAGCCCCTCGTCGATGTTCAGCACCACCGAGTGGCCGACCTTGGGCTGGGTGGTCTGCACCGAGCCGAGGACGTTGCCGAAGGCGTCGACCTCGAGGGTGCTGGTGCCGTCGTGGCCGCGCAGGTAGTGCTCGTAGAACGACTCGATGCCCGTCTTGCCGATCGTGGAGTCGGTCTTGTAGCCGGCGTTGGGATTGGCGGCGATCTCGGCGCCGGTGATCGGGCCGACGTAGCCGAGGACCTGGGCGCCGACGTTGCCGCCCAGCGGGTACGAGCGCCGCGCCACATTCAGCACCGACACCCCCGGGAACTCGGTGGGGTGCAGCTGGATGAACTCCACGACGCGCGCCGGGGCGTTGCTCATGATCGGCGCCGGCTGGTACGGGTCGTACTGGACGTTGCTGAGGTCGCTGTTGATCTGGCGCACGCTCAGTCCCGTCAAGGACGCCAGTGCGCCCTTGATCGTCGGGTGCAGCGTGGCCTCGGCGCGCGAGAGCCTGATCTCCACGGTGATGACGTTCGCCACGAGCGGATGGCCGTAGCGGTCCAGAATCAGTCCACGCGAGGCCGGGATCGTGCTGACGCGCAGCGAGTTGGAGTTCACCGCCGCGACCGACGACTTGTAGTCGACGATCTGCAGCACGAAGAGCCGGCCGACGAGCAGGACGAAGAGCACGAGGAAGAAGCCCCCGATGACGAACCAACGGCGCTCGGGACGCGACTGCACATCACCCGGAGCAGCCACCAGGTCCCGGATGCCCACGGGCCTGGGCTCGTTGATCGAGCGGCCGCGTCCTCGAAACGGGTGCAACGAGACCCAGGGGCGCCACAGGCGCGAGAACCACGAGCCGCTGGGGCGGTCGCGCCACGAACCCTTCATCGACGGACTCGAACCCCGAAGTTGCCGACGACCCGCGCGAGGCGAGAGACCGGGCGGGCCAGCACCAGGAAGGCCAGTGCGTTGACCACCATCATGGCGAGCGTGCTGCCGCGCCACAGCGAGAAGTGCAGGGTCACGAACGCGCCGACCACGTAGAGCGCCGGGGCGACGAATCCGCCGCCCGCGGCGAGGACCGGCGCCACCCACCACGCCGCCGAGTCGAGGTCGCCCACACCCTCCTTGCCGAGGCGCGAGGCGCCGTAGGCGAGCAGCATGCCCACCGCGGCGGTGAGCCCGAAGGGCGTCACCGCGTGGGTGTCGAAGAAGACCCCCGCGACCAGCGCGCTCCACACTGCCAGCACCGTGAAGCCCGCGAGACCCATCGCGAGCGGCCAGAGCCACACCAGCATGACGACGACGCCGGCGAAGCGAAGTGACGAGAGGATCGAGAGTTGCAGCGCAACGATGCAGAGGGTCACCAGGGTGGCGGAGACGAGCGCTCTGGTCACGTCGAGGGCTCCCACAAGATGACGTCGAGGTACGTGATACGTCGCAAATCCGCGGTCGGGTGCAGGGACACGTTATAGGTCGCGGCACCCGGGGTGAGGCTCACGTTGGCCACCGTCGCCACGGGAAGCCCCGGCGGAAAGAGTCCACCTCGGAGACCGTCGGTCGTCAGCACCGTGCCGGGCTTGAGGGCGGTACTAAGCGGAACCGCGGTCGCGCCGAGGCCGTTGTTCACTCCTCGTCCGTCCACCACGAGCGAGGTCTGGCCCGTGCCGAAGGTCACGCCGATCGCCGAATTGACGTCAGAGATCAGACGCACGGTCGCCCCGCGCGGCGTGGTGGCGATCACCCGGCCCACCAGTCCACCGTTGGCCACGACCGGCATGCCGACCAGCACGCCGTCGTCGCGCCCCTTGGAGATGTCGATGGTGGCGGCGAAGTTCGTCGGCGACAGCGCGGTGACCTGCGCGGCGACGACGGGCAGCGACCCGACGAAGGGCACATGGAGTTGGGTCGTGATCTCCTGGAGTTGACGCTCGATGGCCCAGCCCTCGTTGGCGCGAAGCTCGGCTTGCCCCAGTTGGTAGCGCAGGCGTTGGTTCTGGGCCACGACGTCGCTGTAGTTCACGATGCCGGCGAACAGGTGACCGATCGGGCGCGCCACGACGTTCACCGTCCAGCTGAACGGATTCACGACGAGGTTGGCGGCGCTGCGCAGTCCCGAGACGACACCACCGCTGAAGTAGAGGACCGAGAGCAGGGCCGTGACGGCGACGGCGATCGCCCAGGTGCGACGCCTCGTCCGGTCAGTGGCCACGTGTTAGCGCGAAGGACTGGTCTTCAACATGCGCGCGAAGACGTCGAGCTCTTCGAGGCACATGCCGCTACCGAGAGCCACGCAATTCAACGGGTCGTTGGCCACGATGATGGGCATGTTGGTCTCGTACTCCAGTCGGGCCGCGATCCCGGCGAGCAGGGCGCCCCCACCGGTCAGGACGATACCCTGCTCCATCAGGTCAGACGACAACTCGGGCGGCGTGCGGTCGAGGGTCACCTTCACGGCGTCGACGATGGCCTGGACGGGCTCTTCCATGGCCTTGCGTATCTGTTCGGTCGAGATGATCACAGTCTTGGGCAGTCCCGTCACGAGGTCGCGGCCGCGGATCTCGGCGCGCAGCTCCTCCTCGAGGGGGTAGGCCGATCCGAGCTGGATCTTGATCTCCTCGGCGGTGCGCTCACCGAGGGCCAGCTGGAACTCCTTCTTCACGAACGCGATCAACGCCTCGTCGAGTTCGTCGCCCCCCACGCGGATCGACTGGCTTGTCACGATGCCGCCGAGCGAGATCACTGCGACCTCGGTCGTGCCACCGCCGATGTCGACGACCATGTTGCCGGTCGGTTCGTGGATGGGCAGTCCCGCGCCGATGGCAGCCGCCATGGGCTCTTCGATGATGTAGGCCTTGCGCGCGCCGGCGAACTCGGCCGCTTCCATCACGGCACGCTGTTCGACGCCGGTGATGCCCGAGGGAACGCAGAT
>JADGOJ010000031.1 GCA_017883045.1 Acidimicrobiales bacterium | reverse complement strand
CTCCAGAAGGCCCAACAGCTGATGGACCAGGTGCGCGCCGAGGCCGCCCGCATGGTCGACAAGACCGAGATCGTGCGCCAGTCGCGCCTCGTGGCCCAGCAGATCATCGCCGAGGCCCACGCCCAGGCACGCCAGATGATCAACCAGTCCGAGGACTTCATCGACGGCAAGCTCGGCAGCTTCGAGATCGTGCTCGAGCGGCTGCTCAAGACCGCGCGCTCTGGTCGAGAGCGCCTGTCGGCCCAGGGCCTGCCCACGTCGCTGATCGAGGAAGAGCCGGTCGAGGAGTCCTTCGTCAACCCGGCGCCGGCCTTCCACGAACCGACCCCCAGCGAGGAGACGTCCTTCTTCGACCAGGACGCGTACTGACCGCCGTGTCCTCGCCCTACCTCGTGCCGGTGGCCCAGCTGCTGCGAGACGTGCCCTCGACGCTCCTGGTCTCCTTCGAGGCCCCGTTCGACGAGTCCCACGAGTTCGCGCCCCGGGGCGCCGCCGAGACCGACGTCTTCCCCGAGGCGACGGTCAAGGTCAAGCTGCGCCTCGAGAGCTTCAGCGGGGGACTGCGCGCGAAGGGCCACGTCGAGGCGCCCTGGCACGGGACCTGTCGACGCTGCTCGACGCCGGTGCTCGGGATCAGCAACGTCGCGGTGGACGAGCGCTTCGTCGACGAGCGCGGTCCGGGCGACGAGGAGGCGTACTTGATCGAGGGCGACTTCGTGGACCTGGCGCCGCTGGTCCACGACGCGATCTTCCTCGACCTGCCCCTGGCGCCGCTGTGTCGCGAGGACTGCCGGGGACTGTGCCCGTACTGCGGAATCGACCGCAACGAGGCGACCTGCGAGTGCCAGGCGCCGGTGGACCCGCGCTGGGCTACACTGGACGGACTTCGATTCACGGGCGCAGAGCCCGGCGAATCCAACGAAGTGTGACGGGTCCGCCCGTTCTGGTGAAAGAGAAGATCGATGGCCGTTCCAAAGCGCAAGACCAGCAAAGCCAAGACCCGCAGTCGCCGTGCCGCGAACTGGCGCCTGGGCCGGCCCGCCCGCAGCGTCTGCCCGCAGTGCGCGACGTCCAAGCTGCCCCACGTGGTGTGCCCCAACTGTGGTTGGTACAAGGGTCGCGTCGCCGTAGAGGTCAGCTGAGTTGACCCTGCCCATCGCCCTTGACGCGATGGGTGGTGACTTCGCTCCCGGTGAGATCATCGCCGGCGCCCGGCGCGCCGTGGATGAATTGGGACTCTCGGTCATCCTCGTCGGCGTACCTGATCTCATGGGCGACCCCCGCGGCCTCGAGGTCGTCGCCTGCACCGAGGTCATCGCCATGGACGACGACCCCGCGGGCAGCGTGCGCAAGAAGAAGGACTCGTCGCTCGTTCGCGCCGCCGAGCTCGTGCGTGACGGCAAGGCGAGCGCCATGGTCTCGGCCGGCAACACCGGCGCCACCATGGCCTCGGCGCTGCTGCGCATGGGGCGCCTGCCGGGCGTGGTGCGGCCCTGCATCGCCACGCCCATACCGAATCCCGGCCATACCCCGACGGTGATGGTCGACGCCGGCGCGAACTCCGAGTGCACGCCCGAGATGATGGTGCAGTTCGCCCAGATGGCCAGCACCTTCGTGCGGGCCCGCTACGGCGTCGCCAGCCCCAGGGTCGGCCTGCTGTCCATTGGCGAAGAGTCGACCAAGGGAACGCCGCTCGTGAAACAGACCCACCAACTTCTGGCCGCCCTCGAAGGACTGAACTTCGCGGGCAACGTCGAGGGCCGCGATCTGATCCCTTCGCCGGTCGACGTCGTGGTGACCGACGGTTTCACCGGCAACGTCGCCTTGAAGACCCTCGAGGGCGCGTTGAAGTTCATCTTCTCCACGGTGCTCTCGGTGATCGGGACCAATGACGACACCAAGGCCGCCGGGAACGTCTTGTTCGAGTACCTCTTGCCCGCGGCCGCCGAGTTGACCCCTGAGAACCAGGGCGGCGCGATGCTCCTCGGCCTCGACGGGATCTGCGTGATCAGCCACGGCTCGTCCAACGCCACCGCGATCATGAACGCGCTGCGCGTCGCCTCCGAGATGGACCGGGCCGGAGTGGTGGAGAAACTGCGCACGACTATCCGGCCTGATCAGGGCTGACAACCGGAAGCACAACCTCGGGGGCTCGGTAATCTAGAGCAGCAACACAAAGGAGTGCACATGAGCGCTGACGCTGCAGGTCCCACATCGCTGGACAGGGCCGCCATTTTGGGTATCGTGCGCGAGCAACTCGCCGAAATCCTCGAGAAGAGCCCCGAGGAGATCGTCGAGGACCTGCCTTTCACCGACCTGGGCGCCGACTCGCTGGCGCTGATCGAACTGGTCGAGGCGCTCGAAGAGCATCTCGCCACGTACGCCGCCGGGTTCCACATCGACGACGAGGACCTCGAAGGCCTCACCTCGGTGCGCGACGCCGTCAACTACGTCGCAGCCAAGCTGCAGGTGGCCTAACGAGGCGCGTGAGCCTGTTGCTCTCGCCACTTGATGCGTTAGCCGAGCGTCTGGGACTTGCTCGCACGAGCGAGCTGCTCGTCGTGGCCGTCACGCACTCGAGCTACGCGGCCGAGCACGACTGCGAGTCCAACGAACGACTCGAGTTCCTCGGCGACGCCGTGGTGGACCTCGCGGTCGCCGACCTGATCCTGACGGCGTACCCCGAGCTCAACGAGGGCTCGGGGTCGCTGGTGCGCTCGCGCGTCGTGAACGAGACTTCCCTGGCCCTCGCCGCCCAGCGGCTCGAACTCGCCAGTTGCCTTCGCATCGGCCGCGGTGTGAAGAAGGAGCACGGACTCGAACGCCCGTCGCTGCTCGCCGACGCCTTCGAGGCGGTGGTGGCTGCGCTCTACCTCGAGTCCGGCTACGAGTCCGCCAAGCGGTTCGTCCAGTCCTCGCTCGCCGAGGGCGTCGCCGAGGCGGCGCTGCGGCCCGGCGAGGTGGACCCCAAGACGCGCCTGCGCCAGTGGTTGGAAGCGACGGGCATCGGCACGCCGGTCTACGACGTGGTGCCCGAAGGGCCTTCGCACGACGTCACCTTCACCGCGACCGTCAGCGCGAACGGCGAGTTGCTCGCCACCGGTCAGGGCCGATCGAAGAAGAGCGCCGAGGTCGAGGCCGCCGAGGCCGCGTGGAAGGGTCGTACCGATGCCTGAGTTGCCCGAAGTGGAAACGGTGCGCGCCTCGCTGGCGCGCGACCTCGTCGGCAAGAAGATCAAGACGGTCGCGGTGACCAACGGCCGCCTCGTGCGCCGCCACAAGACCGCGAAGGACTTTCGCACGATGCTCGAGGGCCACTTCATCAAGAGCGCCCAGCGCCTGGGCAAGAACCTGGTCTTCGGTCTGGAGAACGGCACCCATCTGGTCGTGCACCTCGGCATGACCGGCCAGCTGCTGCGCGCGAAGGGCCCCAAGGACCCCAAACCCAAGCACACCCACGTGGTCTTCACGTTCGTCCAGGGCGGGGAACTTCGCTACGTCGATTCGCGCACGTTCGGCGAACTCTACGTCTCCAAGCCGCCCGCCGAGGGCGCCGAGGTCGAGATCTCGAAGTTCGCCCGCCTGTCCATCGGCGGCGACGGACTGGCGCTTCGCAAGGCCGTCCCCGAGCTCGCCCACCTGGGCATCGACCCCTTCGAGGACCAGATCGGCTGGGACCGCTTCGCCGCGATCCTGCGCAGTCGCTCGACCGGCCTGAAGGTCGTGCTGACCGACCAGGACATCATCGCGGGGATCGGCAACATCTACTCCGACGAGATCCTCTTCGCCGCGGGGCTGCGCTTCGACCGCGAGTCCGAGTCGCTCTCCACGATCGAGATCCGCCGTCTGCACCGCGCGATCAGCGAGATCCTGACCGAGGCCATCAAGCACGGCGGCTCGACCCTCGACGACGAGCAGTTCGTCGACCCCGACGGCAATCCCGGCTCGTACCAGCAGCTCCACCAGGTCTACAACCGAGAGGGTCTGCCCTGCCTGCAGTGCCGCACGACGATCCTGCGCGACACGGTGCGCGGTCGCTCGACGTTCTACTGCCCGAAGTGCCAGAGCTAGCACCCGGGTCGAGCCAGGAAGGTTGCTAGCGTCTACCCGTGTTTCTTAAGCGACTGACCATGAAGGGCTTCAAGTCCTTCGCCGACAACACCGTCCTCGAGTTCGAGCCCGGGGTCACCGCGGTGGTCGGTCCGAACGGCTCGGGAAAGTCCAACGTCGTCGATGCCGTGACCTGGGTGCTCGGGGCGCAGAGCACGCGCGCGCTGCGCAGTTCGAAGATGGACGACGTCATCTTCATGGGCACCGCGAACCGACCGGCCCTCGGCCGCGCGGAGGTGGCGCTGACGCTCGACAACTCGCTGGGCCGCCTGCCCATCGACGGGGCCGAGGTGACCATCTCGCGCACCCTCTTTCGAAACGGCGACTCCGAGTACGCCATCAACGGCACGACGTGCCGGTTGCTCGACGTCCAAGAGCTGTTGAGCGACTCCGGGGTCGGACGCCAGCAGCACATGATCATCGGCCAGGGACAGCTCGACTCGATCCTCAACTCGAGCTCGGAGAACCGACGTGCCGTGATCGAAGAGGCGGCCGGCGTGCTGAAGCACCGTCGTCGCAAAGAGCGCGCCGAGCGACGTCTCGCCGCGACCCAGGAGAACCTCGAGCGCCTCGGCGACCTCGTTCGCGAGGTGCGCCGTCAGATGCGTCCCCTCGAGCGCCAGGCGGCGTCGGCGCGCAGCTACTCGGACGTCGAGTCGGACCTGCGCGCGGCGCGACAAGCGCTGTTCGACGCTCGGCTCCGCGCCTTCGAAGGTCGGCGCCGCGAGCTCGAGACCGACCTGCTCGGATCGTCGACGCGAGAACGCGAACTGCGCCACGAACTCGTCACTCTCGACGCCCAGGCGAGCGCCGCGGCCTCCGAGATGGCCAGTCGTCGCGAGGAGATGCTCGCCTCGACCCTCGGCACCCTGCAGGGTCTCGCCGAGCGCGCGAAGGGCACGTCATCGATCATCAAGGAACGAGAGCGGTCGCTGCGCCAGGCGCTCGTCGCCTCGGCCGACGAGAACGTCATCGCCACGCTCGAAGCCGACGCCGCCAAGCTCACCTCGGACCTCGAGGGGCTCGACGCCGAGGAGCTCTCGCTGGCGGGACTGCGCGAGGCGCTGACCCGGGCCCGCGCCGAGCTCGCCGACGCCGAGGCGCAGTTCGCGGCCACCTGGGGCTCGTCGTCCAGCCAGAACGACGAGACCGCGCTGCAGGCCGCCCGCCAGCGCATTGCGCTGCTCGAGCGCTCCCTCAGTTCGCTGCGCGAGAGCGAGCGGCGCAGCACCAACCGCCTCGCCGAGACGCGCGCGCGAACCGCTGAGGCGACGTCGCACCACGAGAAGGCGGTGAACGCCAGGGGCGTGGCGCACCGAGCGCTCGAGGCCTCGCACGAAGAACGGCTCGACGCCGAACGAGACGCCGAGAGCGCCGAGCTCGAACGCACGCACGCCGACGAGGCCCTGCGCGAGGCGACCGACGTCGCGGCGCGCACCCAGGCCCGGGCCGAGGCCCTGGCCAGGGCGCTCGACGAGTTCTCCGGCGCCGGGGGACGTGCGATCATCGGCAACCTCGAAGGGGTGCTGGGCTCCTTCCTCGACCTCATCGAGGTCGACAGCGGCTGGGAGCGTGCCGTCGAGTCGGCCGCCGGCGCGTCGGTCAGCGCCATGGTCGTCGACGGTCGCCGGTCGGCGCGTGCCGCCCTGGAGGCGCTCCGCCGCGAAGGGGGCGCCGGCCTGGTCCTCGCCGTGGGCGAGGACAGCGTGAGCGCTCCGCCCGCGCCCGACGGGTGCACGTCGCTTCGCTCGCTGGTGCGCGCCCGTCGCGGGACCCCGGCGAACGTCACTCGGGTGCTCGACGCCCTCTTCTCGCGCGCGTTCGTCGCCCAGGACTGGGAGTCGGGTATCGAGGTCGCACTCGCCAACCCCCAACTCGTGATCGTCACTCGCGACGGCGACCGCTTCGCCTCGTCGGGCTGGCGGGTCGCGTCGGGGCGCGCCGTCGTCACTCGCTCAACGGTCGAAGAGGCGCAACTCGCCGCGAACGAGGCCGCCGCCGCGGTCCAACCGATTCTCGAGCGTCGCGCCAGAGCCGACGGCGCTGCCGTCGAGGCCCGCCAGCGCCTCAATCGCGCGACGTCCGACTTGGCCCAGGCCCAGGCTGAGCACGGCCGGTTCGAGGGCGAGGGCGTGCGCCTGAGCGCCCTGCTCGAAGAACTCGTGGAGGTCGCCGAGGTCCAGACGGGCGAGCTGGCCGAGCTGACTGAGCAGATTCTCACGATCGACGAGGAGTTAGTGGTCCTGCGCGAGCAGCTGCCCGCCCTCGAGGCCGCCGTCGAAGAGGCCGGGAGTCGCCAGCGCCACGCCGATGAGGCGAGCGCCGCTCTCGACCAGCAACGTGGCCTCGTCACCGACCAGGCCACGGCCCTGTCGCGGCGCGAGGCCGAGTTCGGTGAGCGCCGCCGCCTCATCGAGCAGCGCCGAGCCGAGATCGAGCACCGTCTCGAGGGCCGCTCGAGCGAGCGGGCCGAGGCCGCGGGACGCAGAGAGTCCTTGGAGTTCGACCTGCAGGTGCTGGGGCGACTCGAGGCGCTGGTGCGACGCGCCACCGAAGAGATCCGGGTCTCCCAGGAGGCGATGGACTCCACCTACCGAGAACAGCTCGAGGCGTCACGCGCGAGCGCCGAGCGACTCGAAGAGGTCCGTCGAGCGCGCAACGCGGCCGACGAGCGTCTGGTCGAACTGGGCGACGTGGTTCGTCGCAGCGAGATCGAGCAGGCCGAGCTCGTGGTCAAGATCGCGAACCTGCACGACGTGATCCGCCGTGACCTCGGCATCGAACCCCGCGAGATGGGCTCGGCCGGGCCGATTGAGCTTCCCGATGGGGTCACTCTCGACCAGCGCGTGGGCGAGCTCGAGGCGCGCATCACCTCGCTCGGCCCGATCAACCCGCTGGCCCTCGAGGAGCTGTCCGCGCTCGAGGAGCGCTACAAGGACCTCGACGCCCAGGTCAGCGACGTGCGAAACGCCCGGCGCGAGCTCCAAGAGGTGCTGCGCGCGCTGGACGAGGAGATCATGCAGTCGTTCTCGAGCGCCGTCGCCGACGTCAACGAGCACTTCTCGACGTTGATCGCGATGCTCTTCCCGGGCGGACAGGGTCGCCTGATCCTGACCGAGCCCGACGACCCCCTGAACACGGGGGTCGAGATCGAGGTCCGCCCGATGGGGCGCAACGTGCGGCGCCTCTCGTTGCTGTCGGGCGGCGAGCGGTCGATGGCCGCGCTGGCCTTCCTCTTCGCGGTCTTTCGCTCGCGACCGTCGCCCTTCTACCTGATGGACGAGGTCGAGGCCGCGCTGGACGACGTCAACCTGCAGCGCTTCTTGAGCCTGGTCGACGAGTTCCGTGACGAGGCGCAGCTGCTGATCGTGACCCACCAGAAGCGCACGATGGAGGCCGCCGACGCGCTCTACGGCGTCACGATGGGACCGGGCGCCTCGTCCAAGGTCGTCAGCCAGCGCGTGAAGCGCACGAAGCAAGTCGAGACGGCGTGAGCGTCATCTTGATCGTCGTCGCGGTCCTCGCGGTCGTCGTCGTGCTCGCAGTGGTCGCGGCGCTGGTGGTCTCGCAGCGCCGTCGGCGACTGGGGCTCGTCGCCGGTCCACCGCGCGCGGCCATGCCCGAGGTGCTCGTCACCGAGGTCGCCCAACGTCCGACCCTGGAATCGCCGTCGCTCGAACAGCGCCTGGGGTCATCGCGCGGGGTCTTCGAGCGGCTCCGGTCGCTCGCGGGCGTGGGGGCGCTCGGCACCGACCAACTCGACGTCGTCGAGGAGGTGCTGCTGCGCAGTGACGTGGGTGTCGCGACGACCCAGGTCGTGCTCGACGAGCTGCGCGCGAACGGCGCCCCCGAGGGCGTGGCCGCGACCGTGCGCCAAGTGCTGCTCGAGTCGTTGACCGCCGACCGCTCGGTCGCCTCGCACGCCGACGCCGGCCGAGTGCCGGTCTGGCTGTTCGTCGGCGTCAACGGCGTCGGCAAGACCACCACCATCGGCAAGCTGGCCCATCGCCTCGTCAGCGAAGGCCGCTCGGTGGTGCTCGCCGCCGGCGACACCTTTCGCGCCGCGGCCGCGGACCAGCTCGAACAGTGGGCGCAGCGCACCGGCGCCGACATTGTTCGCGCAGCCGCGGGGGCCGACCCCGGATCGGTCGTGCACGACGCGCTCGGTCGGGCGGCCGCTCGCGGCGCCGACATCGTGCTCGCCGACACGGCCGGACGGCGTGCCAACAGCACCAACCTGCTCGACGAGCTGAGCAAGGTCCGACGCGTCGCGGACCGCGACCCGGGCCAGGTCGTCGAGACGTTCATGGTGCTCGACGCCACGACCGGCCAGAACGCCCTCAGTCAGGCCCGCGAGTTCCTCGCCGCCGCCACCGTGACCGGCATCGTGCTGACCAAGCTCGACGGCACCGCACGCGGGGGCATCGTCGTCGCCATCGAGCGCGAACTGGGCATCCCGGTGAAGTTCGTCGGCGTCGGCGAAGGCGTCGAGGACCTGGTCGCCTTCGACCCCGTGGCCTTCGTCGATTCGCTGCTCGCCGCCTGACGGTAGCCTTGACGAACCATGTTTGATGCTCTAAGCGAACGATTCGAACGACTGGGCGCGACGCTGCGCTCGCGGGGGCGTCTGAGCGACGCCGAACTCGACGACGCGCTCGTCGAGGTCCGCACGGCGCTGCTCGAGGCCGACGTCGAACTGGGCGTCGTGCGCGCGTTCCTCGACGCGGTGCGGGCCCGTGTCAGCGGCGAGGCGCTCAGCCAGAGCCTGTCGCCGGGCCAGCAGGTCATCAAGGCCGTCCACGAGCAACTCGTCGAGGTGCTGGGCGGCACGGCCCTGAAGGTCACCTACGCCTCGAAGCCGCCGACGGTCGTGCTGCTGGCCGGCCTCCAGGGTGCGGGCAAGACCACGACCGCGGCCAAGTTGGCGTCGTGGTTCAAGCAGCAGGGCCGCCAGCCCTACCTGATCGCCGCCGACCTGCAGCGACCGGCCGCCGTCGAGCAGTTGCGCGTGCTCGGCGCACAGATCGGCGTCGACGTGTTCTCCGAAACGTCCAGTCCGCTCGAGGTGGCCCGGCGTGGGGTCGCCGAGGCGACGAGACTGGGTCGCGACGTCGTGATCATCGACACCGCCGGACGGCTGTCGATCGACCAGGCGTTGATGGACGAGGTGCGCGCCATCAGCGACGCGACGTCGCCGCACTACACCTTCCTCGTCATCGACGCGGTGACGGGCCAGGACGCGGTCTTGACCGCCAAGGCGTTCCACGAGACGCTGGAGCTCTCGGGCATCATCGTCACGAAGCTCGACTACGACGCGCGCGGCGGCGCGGTGCTCTCGGCACGAGGCGTCGTCGGACGCCCCGTCGTCTTCGCTTCGACCGGCGAGAAGATGGCCGACTTCGACCTCTTCCACCCCGATCGGATGGCGTCGCGGATACTCGGCATGGGCGACGTGCTGTCACTCATCGAGCAGGCCGAGCGCACCATGGACGCCGGCGTCGTGGCGGACTCGGCGGGACGCATGCTGAGCGGCACGTTCACCCTGGACGACTTCCTCGCCCAGCTCAACCAGGTTCGAAAGATGGGCTCACTGGGCGGACTCATGAAGTTGATGCCGGGCGTCAGCAAGGAGATGCGCAACGCCGCCAACAACGTCGACGATCGCGAGATCAACAAGGTCGAGGCGATCATCCGCTCGATGACGGTCAACGAGCGCCGGGACCCGGGAATCGTCGACGGCTCGCGGCGCACGAGGATCGCGCGCGGGTCGGGCACCAACGTCAACGCGGTCAACCAGCTGCTCAAGCAGTTCGGCGAGATGCGCAAGATGATGAAGCAGATGGGCAGCGGGGGCGGACCGTCGCTGCCCGGGGGCATGGGTCGAATGGCGAGCATGGCGGCGCGCGCGGGAGCGCAGCGCGGTGAGGCGTTGCCAGCGGGCTTCGAGGCGTTGGGCGCGGGAATGAACGCCGGTGCACCAGCCCTGCGTGGCGGCGGTGGGAAAAACAAGAAGAAGAAGGGGGGGAGGGTTACGCCCCCCAAACAACGCTAAACTTTGACGCTCGGGTATATCGCCCAGTTCCGGTGGACCGGAACAAAAGGTTTGAAGGGATTTTCGTCGTGGCTGTGAAACTTCGTTTGGTTCGCATGGGTAAGAAGAAGCAACCGACCTATCGCGTGGTGGCGGCCGAGAGCCGCCGTGCCCGTTCGGGCGCGTTCCTCGAGATCGTCGGCACCTACCAGCCCCGCGGCCTCTCGGCGGCCGAGCCCGAGACCGTCACCCTGATCGACAACGAGAAGGTCGTGCGCTGGCTCCAGCAGGGCGCCCAGCCGACCGAGCGCGTCGCCAAGCTGCTGAAGAAGAGTGGCGCCTTGGACATGTTCGAGGCCGCCAAGGCCGAGAAGGCCGCCAAGTGAGCGACGTGCACGACGACTACGTCGCGGGCGACATCAACACCATCGACGATGGTGACGACGTCGACGACAACGGCGAGGGCTACACCGCCAGTGACAACGCCGCCACGGCCACCGCAGTGCTCGAGTTCATCGCGACCTCGCTCGCCGACGACCCCAGCGCCGTCTCGGTCGAGGTCAGCGAGCGCCAGGGCAAGGTCGTCCTCTCGCTCAGCGTCGGTCCCGACGACATGGGCCGCATCATCGGTCGCCGCGGCCGCACCGCCCAGGCGATCCGGGCCCTCGTGGGCGCCGTCGGCGCGCGCGATGGCGTGACGACCTCCGTCGACATCGTCGACTAGCCGTGAGCGCCGACGAGCGCCCCATGCTCGAGGTCGGGCGCATCATCAAGGCCCAGGGACTCAAGGGTCAGGTCCTCGTCGACCTGTGGACCGACCGGACCGAGCGACTGAACGCCGGGACCCAGCTGTTCACCGAGCACGGAACGCTCGCCGTGGTGGCCGCCGCCGCGCACCAGAGCAGGTTCATCGTGACCTTCGACAAGATCGGCACCCGCGAGGAGGCCGAGCGCTGGCGCGGCGTCGTGCTGTCGGCGCCGCGCCTCGAGGACGAGAGCGTCATCTGGATCGACCAACTCTACGACGCTGAGGTGTTCGACGCGTCGGGGGTGCGACGCGGCGTCGTCGTCGGCGTGGAGGCCAATCCCGCGAGCGACCTCCTGGTGCTCGACAACGGGGCGCTCGTGCCACTGACCTTCGTCACCGCGGTGGAGCCCAACTCGCGCATCGACGTCGACGTGCCCGAGGGGCTGTTCGAATGACGTTGCGCATCGACGTGCTGACGCTGTTCCCCGAAGCGGTCGCCCAGTACGCGACGACCTCGGTGCTCGGCCGCGCCGCCGAGCGCGGCGTGTGGCAGCTCCACCTCCACGACATCCGCGACGCCACCGATGATCCGCACCGGACCGTTGACGACACGCCCTACGGCGGGGGAGCGGGGATGGTCTTGAAGGCCGAGCCGATCCTTCGCACGCTCGAGGCCGACGCCGCCATCGCGCGGCCTCTCATCGCGCTGACCCCGTCGGGCCGGACCTTCGACCACGACGTCGCCAAGGAGCTCTGCGCGCTCGACGGCTTCGCGCTGCTGTGTGGGCGCTACGAGGGGTTTGACCAGCGCGTGCTCGACCTCGTGGTCGACGACGAGATCTCGCTGGGCGACTTCGTCCTCGCGGGTGGCGAACTCGCGGCGCTGTGCATCATCGAGGCCGTCGTGCGACTGCGACCGGGCGGGCTCGGCAACGACGAGTCCACGGTCGACGAGTCCTTCGGCGACGGGTTGCTCGAGTACCCCCACTACACCAAGCCCGCCGAGGTGCGGGGTCTCGAGGTTCCGGCGGTGTTGCGCTCGGGCGACCACGCCCGGATCGCCCGCTGGCGCCGCGCGCAGGCCCTGCGCCGCACGATAGAGAGGCGCCCGGACCTGATCGAGCGCCGTGGCGGCCTGAGCGCGCAGGACGCGAGGATTCTCGCCGAATTCCCGATAATGGATGACGACCGGGGAAACGGCTAAACTTCTAAAGCCTCAGTGATCCGAAAGGGACCGCTCTCATGAACCCGACCGACCTCATCGACCGCGACTCGCTTCGCGACGACATCCCCGCATTCCGCACCGGCGACACCCTCAAGGTGCACGTGCGAGTGGTCGAGGGCACGCGCGAGCGCGTCCAGATCTTCCAGGGCGTCGTCATCCGCCGCCAGGGCTCGGGGCTGCACGAGACCTTCACCGTGCGCAAGATCAGTTTCGGTGTCGGTGTCGAGCGCACGTTCCCCGTGCACGCGCCGACCATCGCCAAGATCGAAGTCGACTCCTACGGCGACGTCCGTCGCGCCAAGCTCTACTACCTCCGTGATCTGCGTGGAAAAGCCGCCAAGATCAAGGAGCTGCGCGTCACCGAGCGCGCGTAGTCACGCGTGGGCGAAGAAGAGCTCGACGACTACGAGTCGACCCTGGAGCTCGCGTTAGTCCAGGAGTACAAGGCCGTCGTCGGGATGTTCAACTACGCCGTCGAGACCGACCGCCGCTTCTACCTGGCCAACGACGTCGCGGTGGAGGTTCGTTCCGGCGGCAGTCCGACCCTGCTCGAGGTCGTCCTGCACGACGCCTGGGTATGGGACATGTACCGTTCGGCGCGGTTCGTGCCGTCGGTGAGGATCCTCACGTTTCGCGACGTCAACATCGAGCGCCTGCCCAAGGAAGACCTGCAGCCCTGACGATGGAGCTGGTCCGTCTCGCCACCCCCTTCGCGCGTCTGGCCGAGGTCGCGCGGCTCGCCCAGTCCCAACGCCTGGTGTACTCGTGCACCGACGCCAACACGGTGATCTGCGCGGCTTCGCTGCGCAGCGACCTGGCGGGACCGCTCGGTGTCTGGCTGGACCTGTCCGAGGACTACTCGGCGCAGGTGGCCGCGCGCGACGTCGCCACGCTCAGCTGGATCGTCGAGCTCTCCGACGTGGTCGTCGCCGCGGCGACGCAGGCCGAGCAGCGTGCGCAGGTGGTGCGCGCGCTGCTGACCGACGACGAGGTCAACTTCGTCAACGACGTGGCCACGCTTTCCGGGGCCTACAACCGCCCCGCCCCGCCGCGCCCGATCAACGTCTGGAGCTGGGACGGCGCAGTGCTGCGCTGTGGCGACGAGGTGCTGTCCCGGGTGGCCACGGCCACGCTCGACGCGGGCCAACTGACGACGTTCGCGTAGCTACTCGGGCTGCGCGGCGATCCGGTCGGGACGGATCCGCACGGTCACGCGGATCTCGCCCTCGCGCCGGTCGCTGAAGGTTTCGGCGCCGGTGTACTTCTTCTGGAGACGGTCGATGACCTCGTCGGCGCCCTGGGTGGTGAAGCCCACCACGGTGCCGCGCACCACGATGCAGCTCGACGGATCGTCGGGGTCGGTGAGCGACACGGCGACGCGAGGGTCCGAGGCGAAGTTGCGCGCCTTGGCTCGGCCCAGGGCGGTGTTGACGATGATGTCATCGCCGTCGAGCTCGACCCAGACCGGCGAGACGTGCGGCTCTCCTTCGGGGCCGATGGTGGCCACGTGCGCGAGGGCCTTCTTGTCGAAGATGGCCCGGCTGGCCGCGGTGAAGGTGTCGACCATCTTGCTCCTGTCGTTGGCCACTGCGGAGAGCGGTAGTTTTACTGTAATGAACATTGGTGCCCACGTCCGCGGTGGCGGCAAGCTCGTCCCCTCGCTGCAGGCCGGAGTCGAGATCGGTGCGACGTCGCTGCAGGTCTTCACCCAGAGCCCGCGCATGTGGAAGCCCTCGCAGTACGCGCCCGAGGTGCTCGCGGCCTATCGCGAGGCCCAGGCGGCGCACCCGACCATCACCGACACCTTCTGCCACGCGACGTACCTGATCAACCTGGCCAGTCCCGACCGCGAACTCTACGAGCGGTCGGTCGCGTGCCTGACCAGCAACCTGTCGGTGGGACGGGGCATGGCCTCGTCGGGCGTCGTTCTGCACGTGGGCTCGCACATGGGCGCCGGCTTCGAGACCGTGATCAAGCAGATCGCCGAGGCCCTCGAACGGGCCCTCGACACCGCCGACCGCGCCCCCGACGGCGTGGCCGACTGTCCGATCCTCATCGAGAACGCCGCGGGCACCGGCGGCACGGTGGGACGCAGCCTCGAGGAGATCGAGGCGCTGATCGGCGCCTGCGGCGACGACGAGCGCCTGGGCCTGTGCATCGACACCCAGCACCTCTGGGCGAGCGGCGTCGACTACTCGAGCGTCGCGGGCACTAAGAAGCTGATCAAGCAGATCGACGATCGGATCGGCATCGGGCGGCTGCGCTGCCTGCACCTGAACGACTCCAAGATCGAGCTGGGCGGCAATCGCGACCGGCACGCCAACATCGGCGAGGGGACCATCGGCTCGAAGGGCCTCGCCCCGCTGGTCGGACACCCGAAGATCCGCGACCTGCCGCTGCTGCTCGAGGTTCCGGGCTCGGGCGACGGCCCGCGCGCCGAGGACGTCGCCCAGGCGCGCAAGGTGGTCACCGCCGGGGTCAAGTTGTATGGTGCGACCAAGAGCGCCGCCAGGGCGACCGTGACGACGAAGCCTGCGCCCAAGGCGCCCGCGACCAAGAAGCGCGCCGCCACGGCCACGAAGTCAGCGCCTACGAAGCCTGCGGCCACGAAGCCCGCGAAGAAGCCTGCGACCAAGAAGTAGAGAGGAAGTCATGACCGAGGTACGAACCGAATCCGACACCATGGGCACCATCGAGGTGCCGGGCGACCACTACTGGGGCGCCCAGACCGAGCGCAGCCTCCACCACTTCGCCATCAGCGACGAGACCATGCCGCCGGCCCTGATTAGGGCCTTCGGCATCTTGAAGTTCGCCTCGGCCGAGGTGAACCACGAGCTGGGCAAGCTCGACAAGGAGCGCGCCATGCTCATCGAGCAGGCGTCGCGCGAGGTGATCGACGGCGTGCTGATGGACGAGTTCCCGCTGCGCATCTGGCAGACCGGGTCGGGCACCCAGACGAACATGAACGTGAACGAGGTCATCTCGAACCGCGCCATCGAGTTGGCCGGTGGTGCAATGGGCGCGAAGGACCCCGTGCATCCGAACGACCACGTGAACATGTCCCAGTCGTCGAACGACACGTTCCCCACCGCGATGCACATCGCGGCCGTCGTGGAGATCACCGACCGGTTGATCCCGGCGGTGCAGCGCCTGCGCGACGCCCTGAACGTGAAGGCCGAGGCCTACGTCAACGTCACCAAGATCGGCCGGACCCACCTGATGGACGCCGTGCCGCTGACCCTGGGCCAGGAGTTCTCGGGCTACGTCGCCCAGCTCGACGCCGACCTCGAGCGGCTCCGTCTCGTGCTCGGCGGTTTGTACGAGTTGGCGGCCGGCGGCACGGCCGTCGGCACGGGGCTCAACACGCATCCCGAGTTCGGGGTTCGCGTGGCCGAGGTCATCGCCGCCCTGACCGGCAAGCCCTTCGTCACGGCTCCGAACAAGTTCGCGGCGCTCGCGGCCCACGACGCGCTGGTGTTCGCCCACGGCGCGATAAAGACCCTCGCCACGAGCCTCATGAAGATCGCCGACGACCTGCGCTGGCTCGGCTCGGGTCCGCGCTCGGGGCTCGGCGAGCTCCAGCTGCCCGAGAACGAGCCGGGCAGCTCCATCATGCCGGGTAAGGTCAACCCCACCCAGTCCGAGGCCATGATCATGGTCTCGATCCAGGTGTTCGGCAACGACGTCGCGGTGTCGATCGCCGGCTCGCGCGGCAACCTCGAGCTGAACGTCTGCAAGCCGGTCATCATCCACAACGTCTGCAACTCGATCGACCTGCTGAGCGACGCCTGCGACCGGTTCCGCGAGTTCTGCGTCGAGGGCCTCGAGCCCGACTACGAGCAGATCGGCCACCACCTGAACAACTCGTTGATGCTGGTCACCGCGCTGAACCCGATCATCGGCTACGACAAGTCCGCCCAGGTGGCGAAGAAGGCCCACAAGGAACGCACCACCCTGCGCGAAGCCGCGCTGAGCCTGGGATTCCTCACGGCCGAGGAGTTCGACGCGGCCGTCGTGCCCGAGGACATGACCCATCCGTGAGCCGACCGGCGCTGCTCGAGCGGGCCGTGGTGGACGAGTGGCTGGCGACGCACGTGTCGTGGCGCGTCGACGACGGCCACTTGGTGCGTGAGGTCGTCACGAGGGACTACCCGAGTGCGGTCCGCCTGCTCGAGGCCCAGGTCGAGCTCGCCGAGGGCCTCGACCACCACCCGATCGTGACGCTGGGCTATCGCACGGTGCGCTTCGAGCTCTGGACCCACGACCGCGACGGGCTCACCCAGTTGGACCTCGACTACGCAGAGGGACTCGACGAGACCATCGCCACGTCATTCGTCGGGCTCGTCGACTAGCTGACGGGAAGGTTCCACAGCGCCATCCAGCGCGACAGGTCCTTCTCCATGGGCAGGTCGTCGCCGATGAACGAGCGCACCCGCAGCTCGAGTTCGTTGTCGCGCTGGGACGGCCCGGTCGGGGCGAACGGGTAGAACGTCCCCTGCTTCAACAGGTACACCAGGCGCACCGATCCCTCGCCCGGGGGAGTCTTCGGCACGAAGCCGAAGACCGCGCAGAGCAGGCGGGGACCGAGCCCGTGCTCGACCATCGAGGTGTTGGCGCTGTGGATCCGTGTGACCAGGCCGTCGAGGTCGGGATCGGTGACGACGAGCCACTTGAAGCCAAGGTCGTCGGTCGTGATCGACACCTTGGACGTCGCCTCGTCGAAGTTGAGCAGCTGCACGATGTCGTCGTCGGTGGTGATGGTGCTCTCACCGCTGCCCGACTTGAAGCAGAGCCCGGCCTGGCCCGAGGGGACGAGGTCCAACTCGGTCTCGAGGGTCAGCGCCGCCGAGGGCAGGGCGAAGAGGTTGTCGAGCTTCGGCGCCACCTGCTTGGTGCGTCCGAAGATCGTGTCGCGCAGGCCCACTAGCCGTTCAGTTCGCGCTCGAGCTTGTTCAACTGGTCGAGGCGCTTCTCCAACGACGGGTGCGTGGCGAACAGTGTCGCGGCCGAGCCTCCCGACAGCGCCGGCACGAAGAAGAAGTTGTTCATCGCCTCGGCGTGGCGCAGGTCGGTGCGCGGGATCTTGCCCATGTCGCCGGTGATGTGCACGAGCGCGCTCGCGAGCACGCTGGGCTTGCCGATCAGGATCGCCCCCGAACGGTCGGCCGACAGCTCGCGATAGCGCGACAGCGCCATCGTCAGCAAGTAGGCGATGACGTAGATCACCATCGAGATCAGCCAGGTCGCCATCTCGAGCAGCGCCGTGTTCTCACCGCTCTGACTGCGATCGCCACCGGAGAACATCGCGCCCCACATCGCCATGCGGCCCACGAGGCCCGCGAGCATGCCCACGCCCGAGGCGATGGTCATGACCGCGACGTCGCGGTGCGCGACGTGGCTGAGCTCGTGGGCCAGCACCGCCTCGAGCTCTTCGTCGCTCAACCGGTTCATCAGCCCGCGCGTGGCGCAGATCACCGCGTGCGAGGGGCTGCGACCGGTGGCGAAGGCGTTGGGGACGTCGATCTCGGCGACACCCACGCGCGGCTTCTTCATGTCGGCGAGCAGGCAGAGTCGGTCGACGATCTCGTGCAGGCGCGGCTCTTGCTCGGGCGTCACCTCGTGCGCGCGCATCGAGAACATCGCGATCTTGTCCGAGAAGTAGTACTGGGAGAAGAGCAGCCCCGCCGCGATGACGATGACGAACACCGTCGACACGCCGAGGCGGATCATCACTGTGACGACGATGGCGTAGAGCAGCACGAGCGCGAGGCCCGTGATGAACATCCGTACGTCGAGGCCGCGGTCGGTCTCTATCTTGGACTTGGCCATTACTGGGCGCCCTCGCCCGAGGGCAACCCGGTGGTCGTGCCGCTCGCGATCTGGGTCTTCAACGCGGCCAGTTGGGCGTCGATGTCCGCCGAGCCCTTGGCCTTGTCGAGTTGGGCCTGGATGTCGTCGTTGGTGCTCGTGAGGTCGGTCAGCGCGCCCGAGGCGAGCAGCTCGTCGAGCGCCCCGCTGCGCGCCTGCATCTCGGCGACCTTGTCCTGGGCGCGCTGCATCGCGGCGCCGGCGTTGCCCATCGAGGTGGAGATGCCGCTGACCGCTTCGGAGATGTGGGCCGACGCCTCGGCCGCGGTGTAGGTGGCCTTGATGGTCTCCTTCTTCGTGCGGAACGCCTCGACCTCGGTCTGGAGCCGCTGGGCGGTGTCGGTCAACTTCTGCTCCTGCTCGGTGATGGTGGCGTGCTGGGTCTCGAGGTCCTTCAACTGAACCGAGATCGCCTCGCGACGCGTGAGCGCCTCGCGGGCGAGGGGCTCGTTGTTCTGGGCGAGGGCGGCCTTGGCCTGGTCGGCCAGCTTGTCACCCTGGCTCTTCAACTGCTCGGCCTGGATCTCGACGCGCTTTCGAGCGGTGGCGACGTCGGCGACGGCCCGCTTGACCTTGGTCAGGTTGTCGAGCTGCTGCTCGTAGGAGAGGTCCAGCGTCTGACGTGGGTCCTCGACCTTGTTCAAGGCCGCGTTGGTCTTGGACTGGAAGATCGTGCTGATGCGCTTCATGACACCCATGGGGGGCCTCCTTCGTTACCTGTCCAGACTAGGGGCCGAGCCAGGCCGTGTGAATGCGGAATCGCCTGAAAACACCCTGAGAGGTCGATCAACCTCTCGGAAGGTCGTGGTCCTGCTGGCTGGACTGAGCCGCCAGGTCCGCGCGATACTCCTCGAGGGCCGACGCCAACGCCGCGTCGCTCGTGGCGAGGATGCGCGCGGCCAGCAGCCCGGCGTTGGTCGCGCCGTTGATCGCGACGGTGGCGACCGGGACGCCGCGCGGCATCTGGACCATCGAGAGCAGCGAGTCCATGCCGTCGAGCCGGGCCAAGGCGACGGGCACGCCGATCACCGGCAGCGTCGTGGCGGCAGCCAGCACGCCAGCCAGGTGGGCCGCCCCACCGGCCCCGGCGATGATGACCTTCAGTCCGCGCTCTTTGGCGCTGAGTCCGTACTCGAGCGTCGCGACGGGTGAGCGATGGGCCGACAGGACGCGAATCTCGTAGGCGATCTTGAAGCGGTCGAGCACGACGACGGCCTCGCTCATCATCTCGTGGTCCGAGCCACTCCCCATCACGATGCCGACTACTGGCTGCACTATGCCTCCCGGGTGTTCGCGCCGCGTGCGCGCATGCATCCTAACGCTGCCACCCGGGCGTCCCTCGCGCGCTCACCCACCACGCCGGCGTCCGAGCCAACTCGACCGCACCCACGGTGTCCGCGCGGACCCGCTGTAGGTTGGGGTGCATTCGACGCGAGCGCCACGTCGCCGGTCGATGAAGGAGTCGCCCCATGGACATCGCAATCGGACTCACCGCCGACGGCCCACTCGACCAGACCATCGAACTCGCTTCGCAACTGCGCGCCCGGGGCTTCACCCGGATGTGGTCGTCGCAGATACTCGGACCCGACACCCTGACCGTGCTCGCCATCGTCGGGCGCGAGCTGCGCGACGTCGATTTCGGCACGGCCGTCGTGCCGATCCAGCCGCGCCACCCCGCGATGCTCGCCGCGCAGGCTCGCACCGTCCAAGAGGCCATCGGCGGCCGGCTCTCGCTGGGCGTCGGGCTATCGCACCAGCGGATCGTCGAAGGGATGTGGGGCATCTCGTTCGACCGGCCCGCCAGCTACATGGAGGAGTACCTCGCGGCGCTCGCTCCGATGCTGCATGGCCAGCCCGTCGCGGCCAAGGGTGAGCGCGTCAGCGCCTTCGCCACGGGACCCGTGGGTCCGAAGGAGGTTCGTGCCCCGAGTCTCCTGGTGGCGGCGTTGGGCCCCAAGATGCTCGAGCTGGCGGGCACCCTGACCGACGGCACCCTGCTGTGGATGACCGGGGTCAAGACGATCGCGTCGCACGTCACGCCGACGATCAAGGGCGCCGCCGCGGGCGCCGGTCGACCGGCTCCGCGCATCGTCTGCTCGCTGCCGATCGCGGTGACGGGCGACGTGCGAGCGACCAGGGAGAAGGTCAACGAGACGCTCGCGATCTACGGCAGACTCCCGAGCTACCGCGCGATGCTCGACCGCGAGGGCGCCGCCGGTCCGGCCGACGTCGGATTGTTCGGGTCGCGCGAGCAGGTCCTCGAGCAACTGGACGACTTGGCGCAGGCGGGGGTGACCGAGTTCTCCGCGGTGGTGTCGGCGAGTGCGGACGATCGCGACGCCACCTACGACGCACTGAATGAGTTCGCACGGCGGTAACGTCGTTCCCCGTCGACGGTGTGTTCTCGGTGAATCTGCACCCGTCTTCCAGACTGTGTGGAATCAGGGAGTTGTGGCGTTCGTCGTTGCCAGTCTTGTTCCCATCGTGCTGTTCTTGGCCTTGCTCACCTCAGGCGCAGATGGTGCAGTTCAACCCGATGATGTCGGCCGTCGCGAATCGCCTCGGCTACTCCAAGGCCTCCTACCGCCGCTTGGGCGTGATCGAGATCGTCGGAGGCTTCGGCATCTTGGTGGGCCTAGCCAGCCCGCGCGGATCGTTCGGGGGAGCGCTGAACGAGGCGTCGGCCGGTGTCCTGCGCTCACGATGGCCTTCGCGGTCGTCGTCCACTTGCGCCAGGGTGACGACGTGAGACGCCCTGGCGACCCTCGCCCTGGGCGCGCTCGCGATCCTGGCCGCGCTCTTGCGACTCGCCCGAGCCAATCAGCGCGGGACGCGGGTGTGCTTGAATTCGTTGAGTTCGGGCTCGGTTGCCATCAAGGCAACGAGTGACTCGATCACCCTGATGGACTCGAGGGCGTCGTCGCTCGGCGCCGTCATGTAGCGGACGAAGGTGGCGTCGCCGTTGACCACGAACGTGGGCACGCCGAAGGCCTCGTAGCGCTCGAACTCCCTGAAGCTCTCGCCGATCACCTTGTGGGGCCTCCTCGAGTCGAGGTCGTCGCGCACCAGGTCCATGTCCACCCCGAGCGGGCTCAGCACGCCCTCGATCTCCTCGAGGGTGACCAGGCGGATGGCGAGCTCGTGGCGGGCCCGGAAGAGCGCCTCGTGGACGTCGAGGAACAGGCCGGGCTGCAGTTCGCGGATCGAGGTGCTGACCGCCAGCGAGAGGTGCTCGGCGTCACGCGCGGGGTCGTCCCACACGTCGGGGGCGGAGGGTGCTTTGTATCCCTGGCTCATCGTCCAGGGCACGAAGTTCACCGAGAAGTCGGCGCCCGCGCGAAGCGCGGTGATCACGTGCAGGTGGATGTTCTTGGCGAACGGGCAGCGGTAGTCGTAGGAGAGGTCGAACGAAGTCA
>JADGOJ010000109.1 GCA_017883045.1 Acidimicrobiales bacterium | reverse complement strand
ACTTGGCGCTCGCCTTGGGCAACGTCCACGGATCGGTCAGGTTCGTATTCGGGCTTGTTCTTGGTATCGCCATCCCGGGCTGGTCGATAGTCGGTCTCCAACGGCTCGGGGACGCCGCGCTGGAGATTGGCCTCACCATGGCGACGAGCTTCGCCCTCATCATGGTCAGCGCGCAGGTCCTGATCACGGCTCATCTCTGGCACCTCGTGGCCTTTGAGGAGATCATCTGCATGCTGTGTCTGCCATCACTGCTCTGGCAATCAAGACGGCAATGGCTGGAGCCGCGCCGTAGCGTATGAACAACGTCCTCTTTGCTGACTCGGCCGCACTCAGCGCCCCCGTCGTCATGATAATACTGATCGGCGTGATCATCTTGCTAGGCATCCGAGCCGGTTACGCGGCGCTCGGTATCACCTTCACGCGCTTTGTTTCGCGCATGCTTGACGCATCCATTGCCGTGACGTTCATTGCGTTCATGGTCTTCGTCTTCGTTCGTTTCAAGATCATCGGTTGAGCATGTCGACACTGAGTAGCGCACGACGAATGCAGACGCGGCGCCTCCAATCGGTCCGCGATCGGTTGGGCCTCCTTTTGGGAATCGCGGGACTGGCCCTCTGGCTCCTGGCGGTTCACGGCGCGCAGTACCACCGAATGTCCGGTTACGGGCTTGTGTCCATCCTTGGTTGGCCGTACTTCCTCGGACTGACGCTCGTGGTCGTGGGTTTCAGCATCGAGCTACTGCGCTCGCCCCTACGCTCACGCCGGCTCCTAGTCCTCACGGTGATCCTGATCATCTTCCTCTACGCAACCGCGTCAGCGGTCGAACCTGTCGCCGAGCTGACTGACTCGTGGATTCACGCCGGGTACATCCAGTACATCCTCACGCACGGACAACCGCTCAACGGATACGACGCGCGATTCTCTTGGCCCGGGGCGTTCTCCATGACCGCGATCCTCGCCACGTTCGTGGGCCGGGCCGACGCCATCGGCTTCCTGCGATGGTTTCCGCTGTTCATCGAGCTCGCGTACCTTGCGCCGCTCATGGTCATCGCCCGGTCCATCGGCATCGGGCGACGGGCGGCGTGGTTGGGCATCGCCCTCTACTTCTCGGCCAACTGGATCCTTCAGGACTACTTCTCCCCCCAGGCGCTCAACTACCTCTTCTACCTCGTCGTCATCGCGACCGTGCTCGCCTGCTGGCAACCCCTCACTCTGGCGCTCTCCAACGTCGCCCCAGGTTCGTTGCGCGACCGCGTCGCCCGGAGTCGCTTCATGCTCACTCGGGACCGCTTCGCCGGTCGCCACACCACGACCACGTGGGGTCGCCGCGAGTTGATCGGGACCCTCGGGCTGCTCGGGCTTATCTTCCTGGCCTCGTCAATGAGCCACCAGCTGACTCCGTACGCTCTCATCATCGCGCTGCTGGCCCTGCTGGTCACGCGCCGGCTGGGTCGACCCGAACTCGTCGTACTCCTCATCGTCCTATCCTTCGGATGGTTGAGCCTGGGGGCGAGCAACTACTGGGTCGGCCACCTCAACGCCATCTTCGGTTCCGTTGGCCAACTCGGCAACAAGTTGAGTTCCAACTTGACAAGCCGAGTCACGGGCCAATCGACCCACCTGTTCGTCGTGAAGATCAGGATTCTGCTCACCGGCGGCCTCTTCATGCTGGCCGGGGTGGGCTTCCTGAGGAGATCGACGGACTCCCGTACGCTTGAGGCCCTCGTCGCAGGGCCGTTCCTGCTCTTCGCCGCCCAGAGCTACGGCGGGGAGGGTCTGCTGCGAGTGGTCCTGTTCGCGCTGCCCTTCACCGCCCTTCTCGCGGCGTCAGCGTTCCTGCCGAGCCAGACCGGCGAGATACACAGTCTCCTCCCTGGGATCCCCGACGGCCGCTACGCCCGCTTGGTCGCCTCGGCACTGCCCAGCGTCATCACGGCTGTCATCCTCGTGTGCGCGCTGGCGACGACCATCGTGCGTGGTGGCAATGACGCCTACGTGTCGTTCTCCTCCGGTGAACTGGCAGCGGTGAACTTCGTGTACGACCACATCAAACCGGGCCAGTCGATCGGGTTGACGAACTACTACATTCCCATTGGCCAACGTTCCGTGGGAGTGGTGACCGAGTTCATCGCCGACCCCGGCCCATCCGGCAAGTATCAAGGAATCGGCGTGCAGCTCGTCAAGGCGAAACCGGCGTTCATCATCCTCTCGAAGTCCCAAGAGGCGTACGGAGTGAACGTCGCTGGCTATCCCCGTGGCTGGGAGGGCTTCCTGGAGACATCGTTGCTGGACAACGGATACCGAGTGGCTGCCCGATGGAGGACCGCGACCGTGCTCAGGGCGACTTCCTCCGTGGCATCGGGTCCGATCGTCACTGGGCACTGACTCGTCGCTGGATCTGGCTCACGACCGAGACATCGGGCGTGAGCCCCGCTCTGGCGAAGAGCCCTGCGATAGGCCAGGACCGGATTGCCGCATCTGGCCAGATCGTGCGGAAGCTCCCGGCACGGCGAGTTGCCGCGACGATCAATCGTTGGAGCGGGCCACCACGCGACCGTCCAATGTCGTGACGAGCCAGCGTCGTCCGGTGCCACGACCGTCCGGCGATGAAGCCCCTACTTCGGGCCGTACTCGACCACCCAGTCGATCAGCATCGACACCGGGTGCGCCGGACACTGTCGGCCCAAGTCGCACTCCGCCAACTGCTGGAAGTCAAGAGTCATCGGTCGTCGCGTGATCTCCTCGGGGCTCGTGATCTGCCCCCAGATCTGGCCGTCAACCACGTAGGTCACGGCCGCGGGTGTCCAGATCACGCCCCAGGTGTGCCACTGCATCAAATCGATGTTGATGTGCCGTTGATCGATCTGGTTGATGGGGCTCCAATGGAGTGTCGACCACGCCGATGTGGTCGATCCACCGGTTTCCAGGAAGTCGATCTCGGGCGGCCACGAATTGTCCGACGGCCAAAGCAGCGCGACCTCGTTGGGGCCGGGCCCGGTGACGCGCGATCGCACAAAGTACGCTCCATAGGTCCTGGGAACCCCGCACTGGCACAGGCCGCCCGTGACCCAACGGTTCTGGTATGCGGGGTCCTTCCACGTATTGAGTTGCAGCATCCCGTTTCGAACGACCACGTGCTTGGCGCCGAACTGGCCGCCAGGGTCGCCCCCCGGTACGCCGGTGTACACGTTCCACCCCGTCGGCAGCGTCGCCCCGGTGAAGTCGGAGACATAGGCCAAGTCGAAACCCGGGATGCTTCTCGGCCCTGGCGGGGCGTGGCCCGAGGGTTCATTCGAGGCAGGGGCACCGATGGGGTATCCGCTGGGCGTGACTGACGTCAACGGAAAGTACGTCGAGCGAGTGTTGTAGTTCATGACGAAGATGGTCGACACGGCAACGGAGGCGCCCACCACGAGGACAATGACCGCTCCGATCAGCAAGCTCGAGGATCCGTGCCGCCGAGTTGACGGGATGGGCGACTCGGCTGGTGGCTCGTTGGTCATGTCGACCTCGATTCTACTGAGCCCGCTTCATTCCCAAGAGTCGAGGAGTTGGTGTTGGGTTCGTTTTGCGGCGCGGATATGGCTCAGGTTCGATGTTGGTCGTCGCGTCTTTGGTGCGGCCAGGGCGCGAAGCCGGACAGGGCTTGATGAAGCCATGCTGAGCTTCGTACGGGCGGTGCGGGCTACTGATCTCGGGGGCTCGGTCGAGCTGGGCTCGATGAATCGTGAGCCGCGTCAATCAAGGCGGTGCCAGTCGTCGATCCCGTGGGCGCCGAGACGGGTCCATTGACGATACACAGGTTGCCGGGCGCCCGGCCCGCTGATCAATTGCCCAAGGTGGAGGACGAATCCGTCCGCGGCGACCGACCGCTGCCCCGTCAGCACGGCACTCGCGCGTGAACTCGCCAGGCGTGCTGCGCACCAAGACGGTGCGTTGGTCGCCCGTCTGGTCGAACTGCACCTCGAGTGACCCGACGGCGTTCGAAGCGAAGCGGTGCGTGGGATCGACGATCACGGCGATACGTCGAGCGAGGGGGTAATTGGCCCGCCGATCGCGCAGGCATCTCGTGCTCGTTGAGGACTGCTCTCTGCATTGAATTCGATGCGACCCGGTCAATGTCAGCGTTCGACGAAGGGCATCGAACGGGGACCCGTGGTCCCAGGTACTTGGTCCCTACTTCGTGTACTCCGCGACCCAGTCGACGTACATTGATTGGGGACTGGTTGGGCACAGACGACCAACGGGGCACTTTGTCACCTGCTCGAGGTCCAGGGTCATGCGGACCTTCGGGATGTCTCGAGCAACGTTGAACACGCCCCAGACCCGCCCGTCAACCGTGTAGGTGATTGACGTGGGAGTCCAGATCACGCCCCAGGTGTGCCACTGGGTCATATCGACGACAACACCGCGCCGAACGATCGTGTTCTGTGCTCCGAAGTGGACTGACGATGACGTCGCAGCGACGGTGCCGCCAGTCTCATTGAAGTCGATTTCCGGCGGCCACTTGTTGGTCAAGGGCCAGAGGAGTTCGACCTCGTTCGGACCAGGACCACTCACCCGCGACCGGACGAAGTACGCCCCGTAGACCCGCGCGACGCCGCACTGGCAGAGGCCACCGGTCATCCAGCGGTTAAACCAGTGCGGATTGCGAAACGTGAGCAGTTCCAGCTGGCCGTTCGTGACCGCGACGTGCGAGATGCCGAAGTGCGCTCCGGGGGCCCCGCCGGGAACGCCGGTGTAGACGTTCCATCCCCTCGGCACCGAAGTGCCGGGAAAGTCCGTGACGTAGCTCTGTCGATAGCCGACCAAGGCCTGGGCGCTCGGAGGGGCCTCGCGCGAGGGCTCAGAGACGTCGGGGACGCCAACGGGATATCCACCGTTCACGTCGACGAGTGTCGCGGACAGGCCAACTGCGCCGGTGACACCTGGTGACCCTCCCGCGAGCGACAGAAGCGCGAGCATGAGAACGAGCGCTGGTGCGCCGAGCCGCCACCGTCGCGGAGCACGCGAAGCCCCACGGTCGATGCGGCGGTCGTGCGAATCCATGGTGGGTGTGACACTAGCGAACGTCTTTCGTCGGACGCAACCCGCGTGGACCTGGGCCGGGCGCGTCGGACGTACCGGGCTCCAGCGACCAGAGACGGAGGGCTCTTGAACGATGCCGGGTTCGTGTAGGGGCTCTGGCACCGTTTCGAGATCGACTGGGAGATGACGACTCGGAGACTCGATCCGATGAGTGTCGCGATTCCGACCGCCGAGACACGGTCACGGCCGATCAGCGACAGAAGCCTCGCGCAGGAGGCGGCCGCACTGATGAGAAAGCGGAGCACCGTTGTGCGAGCTTGTCAGTCCAGTCAGGGGTTGGCGCCGCAGAAGACCGACGCCCTGCTTGACGGCAGCGACAATAGGACGGTTCACCATGATGGTGTGTCGCGCGCGGAGTGTGAGGTGTCGAAGACCCGTAGGAAGGAGGGGTGAACACCGCGCCGCGATTGAGCCCGGCATTGGGACGAAGGTCACTGCGTGTCGTGCGATGTCGGCGTGACCGCGCAGCGCCCACGGCTCCGACGCGACCCCGGCGACGAAGCAGCGGACGAAGTAACTGCTGAGGAGACCCGGTACAGACGTGTTTGGTGCTGGCACCTCGTGATGCGCGCTCTCCAGCAAGTGGAACTCGAGTTTGCGCCGTTGCGTCGCGGCCCGAACGACGATCGCGTGGCACAAGGGAAGTGGTGTGCCCGAAGGGTGCTGCGACGCGTTGGCGATCAGCCCGGTGTTGCGCGCCGACCAGACGATGAAGACGCTGCGCTCAACTTCGCATGCCATGGCGGTCGGGAATCACACGAGCTTCACAACGGCCGTGAGGATGTTCTTGGCGAGGCAGCGACGGGTGAGGGGACTACGATGAGTCCTAGATACGGCGCTCCGGGGACGGCACGTCTGGAACATCCCCGAGGATCAAGAGGACCCACTAATGGCCCCTAGCGCAGCCAGCAGCCGGTCGGCCGAGAGCCCGACGCCGCCGAGAGTGAGCGTCATCATCTGCGCCTACACCCTTGAGCGCTGGGAGTTGCTGAAGGAAGCCCTGCAATCGGTCGTGCATCAGGACCAGCC
>JADGOJ010000004.1 GCA_017883045.1 Acidimicrobiales bacterium | reverse complement strand
GATGCGACCTCACCCATGCGTTCGACCAGGCCCCTGCTTCGCGGCGACATCTCGCTGCCGAGTCCGCGCGCCGCGCGCCGTGCGATGTGTTCGGCGAGGTCGCCGTTCCTCTCGACTTCGGGGAGTATCCGCATCAGGGTCAGGAGCCGGCCGCGCTCCTCGACGTCCATCGAGGTGTTCTCGAGCAATCGGTTCTCGGTGGCGGACACTGCCGAGTTGACCAGGTTGTCGATCTCGATGTCCTGTTCGACGATCCGCTTGGCCAGCTCGCGGTCCCCGGCGAGCAGCGCGTGGGTCGCTCCGGCGATCGCCTCGCCGACCAAGGCGAAGATCTGCACCACCTGGGGGCGCAACTGCTCGCTCTCACTGGTGTCGACCGGCTCGTCGAGCTCGGGCTCGCTCCTCTGGCGAAATAGCCGGTACATGGCCAAAGGCTACTGCCGTGTTACAGCGCTTATCTAGGGTGGGGGTGTTCGGTCGAAGGGGTAGAGATGGTGGGAGTGGTCGCGGGCGTCATAGGCCTCGCGCTGGGCGTCGCCGTCATGTGGGGGCTCTCGATGAAGCGCTCGCAGTCGCTGCGCGACGAAGTGACCCGGGCCGAATCGGCCCTGGCGGTGCGCGACACGCAACTGACCGCCGCCAACGACCTCCTGGAGCGGCAGCGGGCGGACCACGCGACGGCGATCGAGAACATGGAGCGGACGTTCGAGAACCTGTCGAACCGGGTCTTGCTCCAGACCGTCCAGCAGTTCAGCCAGTCCCAGGAGGACTTGGTCAAGCTTCGAGAGTCGAAACTCGACTCGACCCTCAAACCCCTCGAGACCCTGCTCGGGGAGTACAAGAAGAACCTGGCCGACTTCAACACCCAGAACGCCGGTGCCCTTTCGGACGTGAAGGGCAAGGCCGAGGAGCTGTTGGAGGCCCAGAAGCGGGCCCAAGAGGAGACCCGACGACTCAATCAACTGCTCGGCCGCAGCGACCAGCGTGGTCGTTGGGGAGAGATCCAGTTGGCCAACGTCCTCGAGATGTCGGGGCTGCGCAAGAACATCGATTACGACATGCAGGTGACGAGCACCAACGACTCCGGTCGCGGACTGCGCCCGGACTGCGTGGTGCGCATGCCCAACGGCACCAGCATCGCCATCGACGCGAAGTTCCCCTTTGATGCGTTCGAGTCGGCACTCGCCTCCGAAGACGTCGAGGAGCGCAGGGGGTTCTACGCGAAGCACGCCAAGGACCTTCGTGGCCACGTGAAGAAGCTCAATGAGAAGGGCTACTGGGAGGTCATCACGCCGGCCCCCGAGTTCGTCGTGTGCTTCGTGCCGAGCGACTTCGCGATCTCAGCGGCACTCGACGCCGATCCCGATCTCGTCACGTACGCGGCGAAGGAACGAGTTCTCATCGCGGGTCCGACGAACCTCTGGTCACTGCTGTGGTCGGTGGCGATGGTGCTCGGTCAGCACCAGATCGCACTGAACGCCGAGCGGATCTACCAGACCGCCGAGACGATCTTCGACCGGATCCGTCTCGTCGCCGAGCCAATGGCGAAGATGGGCAAGGCGCTCGACACCGGGGTGAGCGAGTACAACAAGCTCGTCAAGTCCTTCGAGTCTCGTCTGATCCCCGCGGCCCTCGACGTACGCAAGCTGGGTGGAGCGAAGCGGGCGAAGGACTTGCCCGAGCTCGGCCCCGTCCATGAACTCACCACCAGCCTCAACGAGAGCAAGTGGGGGATCGACCCTGACAATCCGTTGCCCGAGGGCGTCTCGGAGATCCTCGAACTCGAGGGCGTGGAGGATGAAGGGCAATTTTAGGGACGAGTAAGTTCTTACGACGTGGCCCGTACCCGTGCGCAACGTCGTCGACAGACGTTGTTCCTCGCCCTCGCGCTGGCGGCGACGCTGCTGGCGCTGCTGTTTGCGCGTGACGTGACCCGGTCCGCCCACGGGGCGATCGGCCCGCGGCGCAGTGAGAACCGCAGCTTCGGACAGCTCGCGAGCCAGCTCGTCGCCCAGGAGAACGAATTCGACAGCCACCTGGCCTACCTGCTGGCCAACGGCCAGTCCCTGACCCGCCCGGTCTTCGCGGCGCGCCTCGGCCAGCTCGATCAGCTGCTGCCCACCTGGGTCAGCGAGGCCGACCAGTTGCGCCGGCCCCGGCTGGCCCACGGGATCAACGACGCGGTGGCCCAGCTCACCGAGCAACGTGTCGACGCCTATCAGTCGCTGTTGGCCAGCGTGGCTCGCGCGCTCAGCCTCCCCTGGCCCGCGATCCCGGCGTCGTCCAAGGCGGTGGCCGACCCCGCGCAGACGCTGCTCGACACGAGCCGTGAGTGGAACTTCGACCGGTGGGGACTGGCGCTCGAGCCCGGTCGCGTGACGCTTCCGGCGCTCGCCAGCGCGAGCGCGACTTTCGACGCGACCAACGGGCTCTCGACGCTGTTCGCGGCACCCTCGCTCGCCCCCGCTCGAGGCATCGGGATCGCCGCGGTGGAGGTCACGCCATCGCCGCTTCCCGCACCCGCGGGCACCCTCGTTCTGTCACCCGTCACGTCGATCCGCCTGGGCGTCTCGGTGGTGAACGCGGGCTACGTGAACCAGCCGGTGACCCTGCGCGTGACACTCAGGCCAGCCCACGGTGCCGCGCAGAGCCAGACCATCTCGACGACCCTCGGCCCGCTGCGGTCCTTCGCGTTCGTGCCGAACCTGTTCACCACCGCGCCCAGCGAGCACGCGACGTTGACGATTTCACTGATTGGGGCGCCGGCCGCGTCGGGCATGACGAGGAGCCGGACCTACCAGGTGACGATGGCGCCATCGGGCAACGGCTGATTCAACAGGGTCGTCGTCGGGTTCGCATACGATAGGCACGGCCCCAAAAGACGAATCGAGGAATTGTGACTGAGTCCGTTACCGTGACTGACAATCGCACCGGTGAGACTCGCGAGATTCCCATCCGCAACGGTGGTATCGCCGCCAACGAGTTCTCGAAGGTCGTGCCCGGCGTCTGGTTCTACGACCCGGGCTTCATGGCCACCGCCGCGGCCGAGTCCGCCATCACCTACCTCGACGGCGACGCCGGCATCCTGCGCTACCGCGGCTACCCCATCGAACAGCTCGCCGAGCACTCGACGTACCTCGAGGTCGCCTACCTCTTGAACCACGGAGAGCTGCCCAACGCCGCGCAGTCCGAGGTGTGGGAGCGCGAGATCACGTACCACACCTACATCCACGAGAACGTGCGCAAGCGCTTCCTCGAGGGCTTCAACTACGACGCCCACCCCATGGGGATGCTGGTATCGGCGATTGCCGCGCTGTCGACCTACTACAAGGACGCCAAGGTCCTCGACGACCCCGAGACGCTGCGACGCCAGGTGGTGCGGCTCATCGCCAAGATGCCGACGCTCGCCGCGGCCGCCCACCGCTTCTCGGTCGGTATGCCGTTCGTCTACCCGGACAACTCGCTGGGCTACACCCAGAACTTCCTTTCGATGATGTGGAAGGTCGCCGAACCCCGCTACGAACCTGATCCGATCTTGGCCCGAGCGCTCGACGTGCTGTTCATCCTGCACGCCGACCACGAGCAGAACTGCGGCACGACCGCGATGCGCGTCGTGGCCTCGTCGCACGGCGACCCCTACGTCGCCACGGCCGCCGCGACGGCCGCGCTCTACGGTCCGCGCCACGGCGGGGCCAACGAGGCCGTGTTGAAGATGCTGAACAAGATCGGCAACATTGACAACATCCCCGCGTTCATCGAGACCGTCAAGGCGGGCAAGACCAAGCTGGAGGGCTTCGGACACCGCGTCTACAAGAACTTCGACCCGCGCGCGACGATCATCAAGAAGACCGCCGACGAGGTCTTCACGGTCACGGGGAAGAACCCGCTGCTCGACATCGCCTTGAAGCTCGAGGAGATCGCCCTCGCGGACGACTACTTCATCTCGCGGCGCCTCTACCCGAACGTCGACTTCTACTCGGGCCTGATCTACCAGGCCATGGGCTTCCCGATCGAGATGTTCACGGTTCTGTTCGCGATCCCGCGCACGTCGGGGTGGCTCTCGCACTTCCAGGAACTGCTCGACCAGGACATGAAGATCACTCGTCCGCGCCAGCTGTACATCGGTGCTGACGAGCGCAACTACGTCCCGATGGCCCAGCGCACGTAACTAGGCCTCGATCGCCTCGAGCAGTTGGGCGGCGTGCGCGCGGGGGTGTTGGCGGTAGGTGGTGAGCCACATTGCGAGTGTGTAGCGGCCCGACTCGGAGTGCTCGCCGTAGCGATCGAGGTCGTCCTCGCTCAGCCGTCCCAGCACGTCGAACGAGGCCTGTCGAACAGCCCTGAACACCTCGCGGGAGTGCTCGGTGGGCAGTTCCATGTAGCCGAGCGCCACGCACTCGGCCCAGGCCGCTTCGTCGTACCCCTGGATCGTCGATCCGGCCGGTTCAGCGAGCAGCCGTCGGAGGCGCGCGTAGGACTGGGCCTCGCTGTCGGCGACGTGATGGATCACCTGACGCGCGCTCCAGCCGCCCTCGACGTGACGGTCGATGTTCTGGGCGGTGACGTGAACCACGGCGTCGAGGAAGTGCCTCGTCGCCGCTTCGTAGTCGGCGATGTCACCGGCGAGGCTCATGGTGTCGTCCTCTCCTTGTCGGGGTCGACGATCCGCGTGAGGCCCTCTTGCACCATCGAGACCATCAACTCGCCCTCTCGGTTGAAGAGGAATCCGCGTGCGAGGCCGCGCCCCCCGTGGGCGATCGGCGAATCGGTGTCGTAGAGCAGCCACTCGTCGGCCCGCACCTCGCGGTGGAACCACATGCAGTGGTCGAGGCTCGCACCCATGAACGATCCGTTGTCCCAGCGGATCGAGTGGGGAGCGAGTATCGCGTCGAAGAGGCTCATGTCGCTCGCGTAGGTCACCACGCAAGCCTGCAGCAGCGGGTCGTCGGGCAGTGTGCCGTCGGCCTTGATCCAGATCCGCTGGCGCGGCTCCTTGCTGCGCAGGGGACTCCACGGGAGCTCACCGATGAATCGCTGGTCGATGGGGTGCTGGCGCTTGAACCACTCATCGATGTCGCCGAACTCCTCCTGCACCCTCTCGAACAGGGGTGCGATCGTCTCGGGTGCGGGGACGACGGGCATGTCGAACTGGTGCTCGAGGCTGACCTCGTCGGTGTGGAAGCTCGCCTGCATGTTGTAGATGGCGCGCCCGTGCTGAATCGCGACGACGCGCCGGGTCGTGAAACTCCGTCCGTCGCGGATGCGGTCGACCTCGTAGAGGATCGGGATGCGCGGATCCCCGGGTCGCAAGAAGTACGAATGGAGCGAGTGGACCCTCCCTCGTTCGACGGTTCGTCCCGCCGCCATCAGCGCCTGGGCGGCCACCTGGCCCCCGAACGTGCGCTGGCGCTCTTCTTCGGGATGCTGGCCCCGATAGGTGTTGACCTCGATCGTCTCGAGGTCGAGCAGTTTGACGAGGAATTGAAGGGCTTCGGACATGAACCCATTGTTGCACCCGTCTCTACGATGCCCCGCTGGGGCCGCCAAGTAGGGTGGAGGCAATGGTTACTCGTTTGCGCGCACTCTTGGCGTGGTCAAAGACTCACGAGGGCAAGAAGATCATCCGCTTCACGATGGTTTCGGGGGTTTCGACCGCAACCTCGTTCGCCGCCATCTCGCTCTTCTACGGCCTGAAGATCATCCCCGGCGTCATGTGGGCGACCCTGGCGGGGAACCTCGTCGCCTCGCTGCCGGCCTACCAGTTGAATCGCCGCTGGACGTGGGGCAAGCGGGGCAAGAGCCACTTCCGCAAGGAGATCGTGCCCTTCTGGTCGATGACGATGCTCGGCATCGGCATGTCGCAGATTGGCGCGTTCTGGGCCCGTCACGAAGTGCACTCGCACCACTGGGCCCACCTGACCAACACCGCCCTGGTGTCGTTCACGAACCTGTTCAGCTTCGCCCTCTTCTGGTTCCTCAAGATGATGGTGTTCAACCGGATCTTCCGCGTGCATCCCATCGTGGAGATCGAAGAGCACCTGGCGGCCGAGGAGAACGCGACGAGTTAGTCGCGGAAGTTGGTGAACTGCAAGGGCACCGACAGATCGGCCTCCTTGAAGAAGGCGATCGCCTGCTGGAGGTCGTCGCGCTGCTTGCCCGTGACGCGGACCTGGTCGCCCTGGATCGAGGAGCTGAGGTTCTTCACGCCCATCTCCTTGACCATCTTGTTGATCTGCTTGCCGACGTCCTGGGAGATGCCAGCCTTCAACGAGACCTTCTGACGGGCAGCGCCCTGGCTGGCCTCTTCGATCTTGCCGGGGTCGAGTGACTTCAACGACACCGAACGCTTCACCAGTTTCTCCTCGAGCAGTTGGTAGAGCGCGCGCAGGCGATCCTCGGTCGAGGCCGAGAGCGTCAACTCCTTCTCCTTCATCTCGATGGTGGCGCCGGTGTTCTTGAAGTCGAATCGGGTGTTCGCTTCGCGGTTGGCTTGATCGACCGCGTTGCGCACCTCTTGCAGGTCGATCTCGGAGACGATGTCGAAGCTTGGCATGGACAAATGGTAGATGGTCCGCGTCGGTTGGTGGTGGGCCGGCTCGTGGCAGTAGGATTCTCGACGGGTCGGTGCCCGAGCGGCCAATGGGATCTGGCTGTAAACCAGACGGCTTTGCCTACGGGGGTTCAAATCCCTCCCGGCCCACCAAGGCCAGTCCAGCTCCAGCTGGATTGGCCACGTCCGAAATCCAGCGACCGGGGTACGGTGTCACTGTTCAGGAGAGGAGTTGCGTGGATCGACTGAGGTTGCTGGCGAACTCGGTTCGTCGCAACTACGAGCGCGTGGCCGGCCGTTTCGAGGCCGGCGTCCAGTTCCTCGAGCAGCGCTACACGCCCCTCGGCCGGTTCCGCCCCGGGCCCTTCGAGGGCTGGTCCTTTCTGTGGCAGCCCGCGCTCCTGGGTTTCGTCGGGATGCTTCTGATCCTGTCGGGCTGCTCGTTCACCAATTCGCCCTTCAAGCTCAACATGGTCAACACCTGGTTCTTCGGAGAGCCGTCGGGCAATCCGGTCGGCACGCCGAGCCAGACGAAGTACATCCTGTCCGTCGTGCTCGTCTACGGCGGCCTTCTGCTCCTGATGCGGGTGTGGCTGCGCCTGGCCGAGGTAATGAAGCTCCACCGCGGCGCGTCGCTGAAGACCCTGTGGTGGACCCTGCTGCTGTGGGCCGGGCCGATGATCGTGGCCCCGCCGCTGTTCTCGCGCGACGTGTTCAGTTACGCGGCCCAGGGTGAGATGACGAGCTACCACCTCAATCCGTACATCCTGGGCCCCTTCTCGCTGGGCTCGAGCCCCTACGTCAACCCGGTCGACGGGTTGTGGGGCAATGCGCCGGCCCCCTACGGGCCGCTGTTCCTCTTCCTCGACGGGACCATGGCCAAGATCACCCGTCACAATCAGTTGGCCACGGTCGTCGGGCTGCGCCTGCTCGAGACGTTCGCGGTGGCCCTGATCGGATACGGCGTGGTGCTGTTGGCGCGCGGGCTCGGCCGCGATCCCGGCGAGGCCTTCGTGCTGAGCGCCATGAACCCGCTCGTGCTGCTGACCCTGATCGGCGGGGCCCACAACGACGCGATCATGGCGGGCCTGCTCGTCGTCGGCATCGCGCTCGCGGTCAAGCGGCGGCCCTACTGGGCGTTGCTCTTCTGCTCGCTCGCGACCGCGATCAAGGCCCCGGCCGCCATCGGCCTCGCCTACGTCGCGTGGACCTGGCTCGGGGCCCGGGCCACGCTGCGCCAGCGCGTCAAACCGATCCTGATCGCCGGAGTCGTGGCCGGCGCCACGCTCGGGGTGTCGACCCTGCTCGCCGGATTCGGCTTCGGCTGGGTCAAGAACCTGCTGTCCAACGGCACGGTGCGATCGTGGGCCGCCCCCGCGACCGCCGTCGGGATGGCGATCGGCAACATCCTGCACTCGCTCGGACTGGAGTCGGTCTCGACGACGGCGGTGCTCTCGGTGACCCGGTTCCTCGGACTGACGGCGGCGGCCGGATTCGCGCTCTGGCTGCTCTGGCATGGCGAACGACGCGGGTGGGTCCGCTCGCTCGGCCTCTCCCTGGTGCTCTTCGTCGAGCTGGGCCCGGTCGTGCAGCCCTGGTACCTCGCGTGGGGCCTGGTGCTGCTGGCCGCCAGCTACCAGGGTCGCGAGCACTTCTGGCTCCTGGCGCTGTCGATCACCGGCCCGTTCATCGGCATCCCGGGTGGCCGGCAGCTCCTCGCCGGGCTCGTGCACAGCAATCCGCTGCTGATCGCCGTGGCGGTGGCGATCCTCGGAGGCGTCCTGCTGCTGCCGATGGGGCGCTGGACCCAGTGGTCTTGGCCCGAGAACGAGCTCGAGATGGCGACCTAGCTCCGCTGGTTGGGGATCACGTACTGGTACTCGACCACGTCGAGCCAGTGGCCGTGCTTGCGGCCCACCTCGATTTCGGTCCCGACCAGGGTGAATCCGCACTTCTCGTGCAGCCGGATCGAACCGTCGTTCTCTCCGACGATCCTGGCGATCAGCGAATGGAAGCCCGATTCACCCGCGGTGGCGACCAGTTCGCGCAGCAGCACCTCGCCAACGCCCCGGCCGCGCGCCTGGCGGTGGACGTAGACCGAGTTCTCGACCGTCGTGGCGTAGGCGGGGCGGTCGCGGAAGGGTGAGACGACGGCAAAACCGATGATTCTCTCGCCCCGGGCGCCCAGTTCGCCGACTTCGTCGTCGTCGTTCAGCGCCACGATGCAGGGGTATGCGGCCATGTGAGCCCGGATCCAATCCTCCTGGCGGGCCAGGGTCCTCGGCACGAGGTCGAAACTCACCGTGGTCTCGATAACCTCGGGGTTGTAGATGTTCATGAGCGCTCGAGCGTCGGCCAATTCCACCAGGCGAGTTCTCATGAGAGTCAAGGGTACCCGCGGCCGGTTGGAACGACCGGCCAAAGGCAGAGTAGAATTCCCCTCCGCGTCTATTGTGACGCGAAAGCCCTCTTAGCTCAGTGGTAGAGCACTTCCATGGTAAGGAAGGGGTCGTCGGTTCAATCCCGACAGAGGGCTCGCCAGGCGGCGTAGCTCAGGTGGTTAGAGCACACGGCTCATAATCGTGGTGTCGCGGGTTCGACTCCCGCCGCCGCTACCAGGCAGGACCAGCAGGGTCCACGCAGTGAACGCAGTGACGATGAGGAGAGAACGATGGCGAAGAACGAGAAGCGAGTACAGGTGACCCTGGCCTGTGAGGCGTGCAAGCGGCGCAACTACATCACGATGAAGAACAAGGTCAACGACCGCGAGCGCATCGAGATGTCCAAGTACTGCCAGTGGGAGCGCAAGCACACCCTGCACAAGGAGACCCGCTAGGGGACATCCCTCGGCGAGGGTGGTAAGATTTATCTTCCTTACGGCCACCCATGAAGTTTGGTGAGTGGTCACGAAGGGCAGTGGCTCAATTGGTAGAGCACCGGTCTCCAAAACCGGTGGTTGGGGGTTCGAGTCCCTCCTGCCCTGCTCGAAGAGTTTTTTCGGCGAAATGATGTGAAGTGCGAACGAGAGACGTGAGATGAATCGCGAACAGAAGCGGATGATGCAGCGACAGGGACAGGTGGGCGCCGACGGCGCCCCCGCGTCACGTCGCACCTCGACGCAGGACGTCCAGCGCCGCCGTAGTCAGCGCACGAAGCCCGCCCAGTTCATCCGCGAGATCCGCGAGGAGATGCGCCAGGTCGCCTGGCCCACCCGCCCCGAGGTCATCAACTACACGACCATCGTCTTCTTCGTGCTCGTCTTCATGTCCCTGTTGATCTTCGGCCTCGGCTACGGCTTCTCGAAGTTCGTCACGTTCCTCTTCCAGAAGTAAGGCCACCATGAGCGACATCGAGACCCCAGTGAATCCAGAGAACGACGAAGTGGCCGGCGATGACGAGATCCTCGACGTCACGATTCTCGACGACGGCCTCGAGGAAGAGCCCGTCGCCGAGAGCGCCTACGACCTGCCGGGCCGTTGGTACATCGTGCACACCTTCGCCGGTCACGAGCAGAAGGTAATCGGCGCGCTGAACAACATCATCAAGAGCCGCGAGTTGGGCGACCAGATCTACCAGATCTACTTACCCGAAGAGGACGTCACCGAGTTCAAGTCGGGCAAGAAGGTCACCGTCTCCAAGCGCATGTTCCCGAGCTACCTGCTGATCCGCTGCGAGCCGGATCCCGAGATCTTCTACGTCATCGGCTCGACCCCCGGCGTGACCGGCTTCGTGGGCGCCGAGAAGACGCGCCCGACGGCGCTGACCCGCCGCGAGGTCGACAACATCATCCGCCCCCACGTCGAGGGCGTGGAGCAGCCGACCGCGAAGCGTCGCATGCCCACCCACGAGTTCGAGGTCAACGACACGGTCCAGATCAAGACCGGACCGTTCGCGACGTTCTCGGGCCACGTGGCCGAGATCAACGAAGACCAGCTCAAGGTCAAGGTGCTCGTCGACATCTTCGGACGTGAGACCCCGGTGGAGCTCGACTTCACCCAGGTCACGAAGCTCTAGAGAACTGGTGTAAGGAGAAGGCCATGGCCAAGAAGGTTGTCACAGTAGTGAAGATTCAGCTCGAGGCGGGCGGGGCCACCCCCGCGCCACCGGTGGGCACCGCGCTCGGGCCGCACGGCATCCAGACGATGGAGTTCTGCAAGCAGTACAACGCGGCGACCGAGTCGATGAAGGGCACGGTCATCCCCGTGGACATCACGATCTACGACGACCGCTCGTTCTCGTTCGTCCTGAAGACCCCGCCGACCCCGGTGCTGTTGCGCCAGGCCGCGGGTGTCGCCAAGGGCGCGAAGCTCGCCGGTCGTGAGATGGTGGCGACCGTGACCATGGACCAGATCGAAGAGATCGCCAAGACCAAGTTGAAGGACCTCAACACCGAAGACCTCGAGATGGCCAAGCTGCAAGTCGCGGGCACCGCCCGATCGATGGGCATCTCGGTGGCGGGCTAGGAGAGAACAGTGAAGCACGGCAAGAACTACAGGAACGCCCTCGCACAGGTCGACCGCGAGGAGCTCCTCACGATCACCGAGGCGCTGGACAAGGTGAAGAACCTGGCGAGCGCCAAGTTCGACGAGACCGTCGAGCTGGCGATCCGCCTCGGCGTCGACCCGCGCAAGGCCGAGCAGATCGTGCGCGGCACGCTCTCGTTGCCCGCGGGCACGGGCAAGACCAACCGCGTGGCGGTCTTCGCCGCCGGCGAGGCCGCGCAGGCCGCGCGCGACGCCGGTGCCGACGTCGTCGGTGCTGACGACCTCGTCGCCAAGGTCGCCGGTGGATTCCTCGACTTCGACGTGGCCATCGCCACCCCGGACCTGATGGGCCAGGTCGGGGGCCTCGGTCGGGTGCTCGGACCACGTGGTCTGATGCCCAACCCCAAGACCGGCACCGTCACGATGGACGTCGCCAAGGCCGTCACCGAGTTCAAGGGTGGGCGCGTCGAGTACCGCACCGACAAGATCGGCAACGTGCAGTTGCGCGTCGGCAAGGTGAGCTTCAGCCGCGAGGATTTGGTGCGCAACGTGCAAGCCGTCATCGACGAGATCGTGCGCGTCAAGCCCGCCAGTGCCAAGGGCCGCTACCTCTTGAGCGTCACCGTGTCGTCGACCATGGGCCCCGGGGTCAAGATCGACCCGGCGCGTACCAAGGAGACCGACGAGGTCCTGGCCTCCGCCTAGCGTTTTGACGCGGTCTGGGCCGCGTCACTACGATGTACTACCGCGCACGAAGTCGGTGCCACAGATTTTGAAGAACGCCGAAGACATCCGGTGCGCTCGCGCATAAGTGGCCTCAGGGTCCGCCTGACGAGGAGTTCGAGTTCCGTTCGCGGACTCGTTCGCTTGGATGTCCAGGCCCGTACCGGGCGGCATCCGGTGAAGGAGTCAGTATGAGCAAGGTCCGTCCCGACAAGGTCGCCACCGTCGACGAGGTCAAGTCCAAGGTCGCCGGCACGTCCACGGCGGTCGTAACCGAGTACCGGGGCCTCACCGTCTCGCAGATCTCGAGGCTGCGTCGTCAACTGCGCACGCTGGGCGCTGACTACAAGGTCTTCAAGAACACCCTGGTGCTGCGCGCCATCTCGGGCACGTCGGTCGAGCCGATCAGCGAGTTCCTCCAGGGACCCACGGCGATCGCCTTCGTCGACGGCGACGTCTCGGCCGTTGCCAAGGCCCTTCGCGACTTCGCCAAGGAGTCCCCCAAGTTGATCGTCAAGGGCGGCGTCACCGACGGCAAGCTCCTGTCGACGAAGGACCTGAGCGCCTTGGCCGACCTGCCGAGTCGCGACGTGCTCCTCGCGCAGCTGGCCGGACTGTTGGCCTCACCGCTTCGCACGATGGCGGGCCTGTTGAAGGCCGTCCCGCAAAACTTCGCCTACGGCCTCTCGGCCCTTCTCGAAAGCAAGGGCGGCGTTGCCGCTCCCGCCGACGTCGAGGTCGAGGAAGCCGCCGAGATTCCGGCCGGGGTCGAGGAAGCTGCACCCGCAGCGAGCGACGACGCCGCGGCAGTTGTCGCGGAGGTCGCGGTCGAGGAGGAGGCCCCCGTGGCCGAGCCCGAGGCCGAAACCACCGAGGCTCCTGCAGAGGACGCCGCGAGCGAACCGGCCGAATAACCACACCAACGCAGTACCGAAACTAAGAAGAGAAAGGAATCACCATGGCTGCAACCCTTACCAAGGAGCAGATCCTCGACGGCATCGCTGAGCTTTCCGTCATCGAGCTGAGCGAACTGCTGAAGGAGTTCGAGGAGAAGTTCGGCGTGACTGCCGCGGCCCCCGTGGCCGTTGCCGCGCCCGCTGCCGCTGGCGGCGGCGGTGCCGAGGCTGGCGCCGTTGAAGAGAAGAGCGACTACGACGTCATCCTGGTGGCCGGCGGCGAGAAGAAGATCCAGGTGATCAAGGAAGTGCGTTCACTCACCAGCCTGGGTCTGAAGGAAGCCAAGGACCTCGTCGACGGAGCCCCCAAGCCCGTCCTGGAGAAGGTCTCGAAGGCTGACGCCGACAAGGCCAAGGCGTCCCTCGAGGCCGCTGGCGCCACGGTGGAAGTCAAGTAGTTCCAACGTTTTTGGACAGGAGCCCCGGCCGGTCCGCCGGTCGGGGCAACTCCTCGGTCACGGGGTACTTGACCTCGACCCAGAACCTGCCTAGGGTGAGCGCAACCGACTTCGACGGCCGCGTGTCCCCGACAGGGGAGCGCTATTTGCGCATTCCCCGTCGGAGCCACTAGAGTTGAAAGACCGTGTCCCTGCACTCAACTTTGTCATCCCCTGACGCCGTTTTGCACTTGGCCATGGGAACAGCCTGTAGTAGCCACCCACTTACACGGAGGATAGTCCGTTGACGTCTCGGTCCACTAGCCCGGAGCGCTTTAACTTCTCTGCATTGGGTGAAGCCCACCCCCTGCCAAACCTCCTCGAGATTCAGCGAGACAGCTTCGACCTGTTCATGAAGCAGGGCCTGCGCGAGGCCTTCGAGGCCATCTCGCCGATCACCGACTTCACTGGTCGCCTGTCGCTCGAGCTCGAATTCGATCCCGATGACGCGGACCTGAAGAGTCCGCCGAAGTTCACCGTCGAAGAGTGCCGCCAACGCGCCACGACGTACTCCCAGCCCATCTTCGTGCGGGCGCGCTTCTTGAACTCCGAGACCGGTGAGATCAAGGAGCAGACCGTCTTCATGGGCGACTTCCCGATCATGACCGAGCAGGGGACGTTCATCATCAACGGCACCGAGCGTGTCGTGGTCAGCCAGCTCGTGCGGTCACCCGGTGTGCTGTTCCAGCCCGGCAAGGACGAGAAGGTCGCCTTCGAGGGAACGATCCACCCGAGTCGCGGTGAGTGGCTCCAGGTCGACCTCGAAGAGAAGAAGAACAAGGCCGCCAACGCCGGTGCGCGGATCGCCCGCAAGCGTCGCATCTCGATCTTCACCCTGCTGCGCGCACTCGACACCGTGATGGACGAGGCGTTCTTCGAGAAGTTCGTCGCGCACTTCGACTTCCTCGAGGACCAGTTCCACGCGGACTGGAAGAAGGCGCACGTCGAGATCGCCAAGCACATGGACAAGTACAACCTGGAGGACTCGCCCGAGAACTTCCTGCGCGCCAGCCAGGAGACCGCGTGGCTCGAGATCTACCGACGCGCCCGTCCGGGCGAAGTGCAGACGGTCGAAGCCGCCCGCCAGTACTTCGAGGGCGCCTTCTTCTCCGAGAAGCGCTATGACCTCAGCCGCGTCGGCCGCTACAAGCTCGACCGCAAGCTCGGTGACGAGGTTGCCAAGAACGTCGAACTGTTCGGCGACCTGCTCGAGCGTCCCAACGCCGACCTGCACGTCCTGTCCAAGGCCGAGGTCCTCGCCACGGCGACGTACCTGCTGAACCTGGCCCGCGACCGCACGGCCAAGGAGACCACCTACCACATCGACGACCAGGACCACTTCGCGAACCGCCGCATCCGCAGCGTGGGTGAGCTGATCCAGAACGCCCTGCGCACCGGCCTGTCGCGCATGGAGCGCGTCGTGCGCGAGCGCATGAACACCCAGGACGTCGAGGCCATCGCGCCCCAGACCCTGATCAACATCCGTCCGGTGATGTCGGCGATCAAGGAGTTCTTCGCCACGTCCCAGCTCAGCCAGTTCATGGACCAGAACAACCCGCTGTCGGGCCTGACCCACAAGCGCCGCCTTTCGGCCCTGGGGCCAGGCGGTCTGTCTCGTGAGCGTGCCGGCCTCGAGGTCCGTGACGTCCACTCCTCGCACTACGGACGCATGTGCCCGATCGAGACGCCCGAGGGTCCCAACGTGGGTCTGATCGGCTACCTCGCCAACTACGCGCGCATCAACGAGTACGGCTTCATCGAGACTCCCTACCGCGTCGTCACGGGCGGCAAGGTCACCGGTGAGATCAAGTACTTCACCGCCGACGAGGAAGAGCGCTTCGTCATCGCCCAGGCCAACACCGAGGTCGACGAGAAGGGTCACATCCGTGCCGAGCGCGTACTCGTGCGCCGTGGTCCGGTCGGTACCGGCCTGCGAGTCGGCTCGTCGAACAAGTCGTCGTCGACCACGTCCGAGATCGACTTCGTCAAGCCTGACGAGGTCGAGCTGATGGACGTCTCGACCAAGCAGGTCATCTCGGTCGCGACGTCGCTGATCCCCTTCGTCGAGCACGACGACGCGCAGCGCGCGCTGATGGGCGCCAACATGCAGAAGCAGGCCGTGCCGCTGATCATGCCCGAGGCACCGTTCGTCGGCACCGGCATGGAGGCCCGTGCGGCCCTCGACTCGGGCGACGTGCTGATCGCCGAGGGCGAGGGTGTCGTGAGGGCCGTCTCGGGCGACCGCATCGTGGTTGAGTACGAGAAGGACGTCACCGACCGCTACGGCAAGCCCCTGGGCAAGAAGCAGTACAACCTCAACAAGTTCCGTCGTTCGAACCAGGACACGTCGATCAATCAGAAGCCCCTCGTCTTCGGTGGCGAGACGGTGAAGGAGGGCGACCTCCTCGCCGACGGCACGAGCACGTCCAACGGCGAGCTCGCGCTCGGCAAGAACCTGCTCGTGGCCTACATGCCGTGGGAGGGCTACAACTACGAAGACGCCATTATCTTGAACGAGCGCCTCGTTCGTGACGACGTCCTCACCTCGATCCACGTCAAGGAGTACGAGATCGACGCGCGCGACACCAAGCTCGGCGCCGAGGAGATCACCCGCGACATCCCGAACCTGCCCGACGACATCCTCGCCGACCTCGACGACCTCGGCATCGTGCGCATCGGCGCCGAAGTCGAGCCCGGTGACATCCTCGTGGGCAAGGTCACGCCCAAGGGCGAGACCGAGCAGTCACCCGAGGAGCGCCTGTTGCGCGCGATCTTCGGTGAGAAGGCGCGCGAAGTGCGCGACACCTCGCTGAAGGTCCCCCACGGCGAGTCCGGCAAGGTCATCGACGTCAAGGTCTACAGCCGCGACGAGGACCACGAGATGCAGCCCGGCGTCAACCAGTTGGTGAAGGTCTACGTCGCCCAGAAGCGAAAGATCTCCGAAGGCGACAAGCTCGCCGGCCGACACGGCAACAAGGGCGTCATCTCGAAGATCCTGCCCGAGGAGGACATGCCCTTCATGTCCGACGGCACGCCGGTCGACATCATCCTCAGCCCCCTCGGTGTGCCCAGTCGAATGAACGTCGGCCAGGTGCTCGAGAGCCACCTGGGCTACGCGGCACGCCACGGCTGGGCCGGCATCGAGGTCAACCCCTCGGTCGGCACCTCGGGCCACTCGGACCAACAGGACCCCGCCACGCGTCCGTACCGCAAGACCCGCCCGCGCACCGAGCCCGCGGTCTACGTCGCCACGCCGTCGTTCGACGGCGCGCACTGGGACGAGGCCGACCGAGCCAAGGACAAGCCGACGATCCAGCAGACCTTCGCGACGCTCAACGTCGACGGGGCCAACGGCGAGCGCCTGCTCGCCGGGGACAACGACGGCAAGGTCACGCTGTACAACGGCCGCACCGGCGAGGTCTACGACAACCCGATCTCGGTGGGCTACGCCTACATCTTGAAGCTCGCCCACATGGTTGACGACAAGATCCACGCCCGCTCCACCGGCCCGTACTCGATGATCACCGCCCAGCCACTCGGTGGCAAGGCGCAGTTCGGTGGCCAGCGATTCGGTGAGATGGAAGTCTGGGCCCTCGAGGCCTACGGCGCCGCCTACGCCCTCCAGGAGCTGTTGACGGTCAAGTCCGACGACATGAAGGGCCGCGAGCGCGCCTACGAGGCGATCGTGAAGGGCCAGAACCTGCCCGAGCCCGGCATCCCCGAGTCGTTCAAGGTGCTGATCAAGGAAATGCAGTCACTCTGCTTGAACGTCGAAGTACGCGACAAGGTCGGCGCCCACGTCGACCTTGCCGACACCGAAGAGGACTTCTTCTCGGTCACCCGCGAGCTCGGAATCGACATCAGTCGGCCCGAGCGCGGCAGTGACGAAGAGGACGCCCGACGCGCCGCCGAAAGGAAGTTGTCATGAGCCCGCTAGACGTCAACCAGTTCGATGAGCTGAGCATCGGTCTCGCCACGGCCCAGAACATCCGGAGCTGGTCTTCGGGTGAGGTCAAGAAGCCCGAGACCATCAACTACCGCACCCTGCGCCCGGAGAAGGACGGACTCTTCTGCGAGAAGATCTTCGGGCCCCAGAAGGCGTGGGAGTGCGCGTGCGGCAAGTACAAGCGAGTGCGCTTCAAGGGAATCGTCTGCGAGCGCTGTGGCGTCGAGGTGACCAGCGACAAGGTCCGTCGTGACCGCATGGGCCACATCGCGCTCTCGGCCCCGGTCGTGCACATCTGGTACCTGCGCGGCACCCGTTCGTGGCTGGCGTACCTGCTCATGGGCACCGCCCCCAAAGAGGAGCTCAAGGCCAAGCAGTTGGAGAAGGTCATCTACTTCGCCGCCCACATGGTCACCTTCGTCGACGTCGACAAGCGTCACGGGGACCTGGCCGAGCTTCGTCAGGGTCTGGCCGAGGAACTGCTCGAGATCGCCGAACGCGAAGTGAAGGCGCTCGACAACAAGCTCAAGGAGATCGAGACCCGGGCCGTCAAGCTCGAGGCCGACGGGGCCAAGGAGTCCGAGCTTCGTGCCCTGCAGCGTGGCACCGAGAAGGAGCTCGACGGCGTGCGTTCGCGCTTCGCCGAGGAGCGCGAGCTCGCCAAGCAGGCCTTCGACACCTTCGAGGGCCTCCACTCGCGCCAGATCATCGAGGACGAGGTCCTCTACCGCGAGATGGACTTCCGCTACGGCGAGTACTTCGAGGGTGGCATGGGCGCCGACGCGATCCTGCAACTGATCGACCGGATGGACCTGGACCAGGAAGAGAAGGTCATGCGCGAGATGATCGACGCGAAGGACGGCCGCAAGCCGCTCAGCGCGCAGCGTCACGCGAAGTTCCTCAAGCGCCTGGCCATCGTGCAGTCCTTCAACCGTCGTGACGACCAGGGCCGTCGTTTGAACGACCCGCGCGCCATGATCCTCGAGGCAGTGCCCGTCATCCCGCCAGACCTGCGCCCGATGGTGCAGCTCGACGGTGGCCGCTTCGCGACCTCGGACCTCAACGACCTCTACCGTCGCGTGATCAATCGCAACAACCGACTGAAGCGCCTGCTCGACCTCGGTGCGCCGGACATCATCGTGAACAACGAGAAGCGCATGCTCCAAGAGGCCGTGGACGCCCTGTTCGACAACGGTCGTCGTGGACGTCCGGTGGCCGGCCAGAGTGGCCGACCCCTGAAGAGCCTCTCGGACATGTTGAAGGGCAAGCAGGGCCGGTTCCGTCAGAACCTGCTCGGCAAGCGCGTCGATTACTCCGGCCGCTCGGTCATCGTCGTCGGACCCCAGCTCAAGCTGCACCAGTGCGGCCTGCCCAAGATGATGGCGCTCGAGCTCTTCAAGCCGTTCGTCATGAAGCGTCTCATCGAGACCCAGATGGCCCAGAACATCAAGAGCGCCAAGCGCATGGTCGAGCGTCGCAAGGCCGTCGTGTGGGACGTGCTCGAGGAAGTCATCCGCGAGCACCCCGTGCTGTTGAACCGCGCACCCACGCTCCACCGCCTGGGCATCCAGGCGTTCGAGCCGGTGCTGGTCGACGGCAAGGCCATCCAGATCCACCCGCTCGTCTGCAAGGCGTTCAACGCCGACTTCGACGGTGACCAGATGGCTGTGCACGTGCCACTCTCGGCTGAAGCACAGGCCGAGGCGCGCATCTTGATGCTCTCGACGAACAACATCTTCACCCCCGCGACCGGCCGACCGATCACCGAGCCCGCTCAGGACATGGTGTTCGGCGCCTACTACCTGACGCTGCCCGCGGACGAAGTGCGCGAGAACCCGCCCGTCTTCCGCCACGTGTACGAGATCGAGAACGCGCTCGCGGACAAGACGATTGGGCTTCGCACGCAGATCCAGGTCAGGCCCCTCGAGGGCTCGTCGCTGGACACGCGTCTCGAGGACGCCGGTATCGAAGTGCATGGCGCGAGCCGTTCGCTCATGACGACACCCGGCCGCGTCTTCTTCAACGAGGCGCTGCCGTTCGGCTTCCGCTACGTGAACGAGTTGATCGGCAAGAACGCCACGCCGATCGGCACGATCGTCGAGGAGATCTCGGGCAGCTTTACCCGCCAGGAGGTCGCCGAGTCGCTCGACGCGATCAAGTCACTGGGATTCCGCTACGCGACCAAGTCGGGGCTCACCATCTCCATTGACGACGTCGTCACGACGTCGGAGAAGGCGGCGATCCTCAACAAGTACGAGGAGCAGGCCGCCAAGGTCGAGACCAACTACCGACGCGGGGTCATCGTCGACGACGAGCGCCGTCAGCAGGAGATCGAGATCTGGACCAACGCGAACAAGGAGGTCGGTGACGCCACCGACCGTGCGATGAACGCCAAGTTCGACAATCCGATCCGCATGATGGTGGACTCGGGCGCGCGTGGCAACAGCCAGCAGATCCGTCAGATCGCCGCCATGAAGGGCCTCGTGTCCAACCCGCGCGGTGAGATGATCCCTCGCCCGATCAAGTCCTCGTTCCGCGAGGGCCTGTCGGTCCTCGAGTACTTCATCTCGACCCACGGCACCCGCAAGGGCCTGGGGGACACGGCGCTGCGAACCGCTGACTCGGGCTACCTGACCCGTCGACTCGTCGACGTCGCCCAGGAGCTCATCGTGAAGGTATTCGACTGCGGCACCGCCAGGGGCATGTGGATCGAGCACGTCGCCGCGGACACCCGTGGCCAGCGCGCGCACCTCGAGACCAAGCTGTGGGGCCGCATCGTCGCCGAGGACATCACGCTCTCGGACGGCTCAACCCTGCCGGCGGGCACCATGTTGATGGTCGACGACGTCGAGCGTCTGCGCGAGGACCCGGCGGTCACCCGCGTGCGTGTCCGCACCACCTTGACCTGTGACGCGGTCCAGGGTGTCTGCGCCGCCTGCTACGGCCTGTCGCTCGCCACCCACCAGCTGGTCGAGCTCGGCGAGGCGGTCGGCGTCATCGCCGCCCAGTCAATCGGCGAGCCCGGCACCCAGCTGACCATGCGTACCTTCCACTCCGGTGGTGTGACCGAGAGTGACATCACCCACGGTCTGCCGCGCGTCGTCGAGCTCTTCGAAGCCCGCACTCCGAAGGGAGCCGCGAAGGTTGCGGAGTTCTCCGGTGTCGTGCGCGTCGAGCTGATTGGCCGCGAGCGCAAGGTCACGGTCGTCGGCAATGACGGCGAGGTCCAGGAGGAGTCGATCTCGATCGCGCGCCACCTGCTCGTCGAGGACGGCCAGGAGGTCGAGGTCGGCACGCCGCTGCACGACGGACCGCTGGACCCCAAGTTGATGATGAAGTTCCGAGGCACCCGTGAGACCCAGCAGTACCTGGTCGAAGAGGTCCAGAACGTCTACCGCGACCAGGGTGTGTCGATCCACGACAAGCACATCGAGCTGATCGTGCGCCAGATGACTCGTCGAGTGCAGATCGTCGACGCCGGAGAGTCCCCGTGGCTGCCCGGTGCAATGGTCGACGTCAAGCTCTTCAACGACACCAACGACGAGATCGAGGCGAACGGCAAAGAGGCCGCCGACGGCCGTGCCCAGTTGATGGGTATTACGAAGGCGTCCCTCGCCACCGACTCGTGGCTGTCCGCGGCCTCGTTCCAAGAGACGACCCGTGTCCTGACCGAGGCTGCCATCGAAGGCAAGCGAGACCACCTTGTCGGTCTGAAGGAGAACATCATCATCGGCAAGCTGATTCCGGCCGGCTCGGGTCTGGAGTACTACAACAAGCGTGAACTGCGCCTCGACATGCCCGACGCCGAGCTGCTGCCCGCCTGGGCCCAAGTCTCCGACGACGACCTGGACCTGGCTAGCTTGCTGGGCGAGTTGTCCGGCGACGACACCTTCAGCGCTGACCTGTCGGCGTTCCAGAACATCGGAACCGCCACCTACGACGAGTCGGCCCTGCCCGAAAACGACATCGCCAACCCCGAAGACGAGATTGGCGGACGGGCGATCTCCTGACCAGGTTCGCCACCGGCCCCCGTGGTCGGTGGCGGGCTTGCCGTCATTAGGTTGTTTGTCGTAGGATAGACAGTCCGCGTGCCGATGTCACTGGCACGTTCCAAGAACGAAGTTCAACTAGAAGAGGTTCCGCGTGCCCACAATTGCACAGTTGGTCCGAAAGGGTCGACAGGACAAGGTATCCAAGACCAAGACGCCGGCCCTGAAGGGGGCCCCGCAGCGTCGTGGTGTCTGCACCCGCGTCCACACGGTCACGCCCAAGAAGCCGAACTCCGCGCTGCGAAAGGTCGCCCGTGTCCGGCTCACCTCGGGCGTCGAAGTCACCGCCTACATCCCCGGCGTCGGCCACAACCTCCAGGAGCACTCGATCGTGCTCGTGCGTGGGGGACGTGTGAAGGACCTCCCGGGTGTGCGTTACAAGATCATCCGCGGCGCGCTCGACACCTCCGGTGTGCGCGACCGCAAGCAAGCCCGTAGCCGCTACGGTGCGAAAAGGGAGAAGTAATGCCTCGTAAGGGTCCCGCCGTCCGTCGTGAAGTGCCCGTCGACCCGATCTACAAGTCGGTCCTCGTCACCCAGGTGACCAACAAGATCCTCGAGCGCGGCAAGCGCACCATCGCCGAGCGCATCGTCTACACCGCCCTCGAGCAGGTCGAGCAGAAGACCGGCACCGACCCCGTGGCCACCTTGAAGCGCGCGCTGGAGAACGTCCGTCCCGAGCTCGAGGTGCGCAGCCGCCGCGTCGGTGGCACCACCTACCAGGTCCCGGTCGAGGTCCGCCCGCGGCGTTCGACGACGCTGGCCATCCGTTGGCTCACCGACTTCGCCAAGAAGCGTCGCGAGAAGACCATGGCCGAGCGTCTCGCCAATGAGATCATCGACGCCAGCAATGGCGTCGGCGCCGCGGTGAAGCGTCGCGAGGACATGGCCAAGATGGCCGAGTCCAACAAGGCCTTCGCGCACTACCGCTGGTAATCAAAGAGAGTTATTGAAATGACCGCACGTGAATTCCCCCTGGACAAGGTCCGAAATATCGGCATCATGGCGCACATCGACGCCGGCAAGACCACCACGACCGAGCGCATCTTGTTCTACACGGGCAAGAACTACAAGATCGGTGAGGTGCACGAGGGTGCCGCGACCATGGACTGGATGGTCCAGGAGCAGGAGCGCGGCATCACCATCACCTCGGCTGCGACCACCTGTCAGTGGAACGGCCACCGCATCAACATCATCGACACTCCGGGCCACGTCGACTTCACCGTCGAGGTGGAGCGTTCGCTGCGCGTGCTCGACGGCGCCGTCGCGGTGTTCGACGCCGTCGCCGGCGTCGAGCCCCAGACCGAGACCGTCTGGCGCCAGGCCAACAAGTACCACGTGCCGCGCATCTGCTTCGTGAACAAGATGGACCGCATCGGCGCGGACTTCTTCCGCTGCGTCGCGATGATCGAGGACCGCCTGGACTGCACCCCCGCGGTGATCCAGCTGCCCATCGGCGCCGAGGGCGGGTACCTGGGCATCATCGACATCTGCTCGATGACCGCCACGATCCACCACGACGAGCACGGCGAGAAGGTCGAGGTCATCGACATCCCCGACGAGTACAGGGAGCAGGCCGCCGAGTACCGCGTCAAGCTGCTCGACATCCTCACGACCTTCGACGACCACCTGATGGAGAAGGTCCTGGGCGACGAGGAGATCGCGACCGCCGACATCCGCGCGGCGCTGCGCCGCGGCACCCTCGAGGGCCTCTGCGTGCCGATCCTGAACGGCTCGGCCTTCAAGAACAAGGGCGTCCAGCCCATGCTCGACGCGGTCGTGGACTTCCTGCCGTCGCCGATCGACCTACCCCCCACCCAGGGCACCAAGCCGGGCAAGGAAGAGGTCATCGAGCGCAAGCCGTCCGACGACGAGCCCTTCTCCGCGCTCGCCTTCAAGATCCAGACCGACCCCTACGTCGGCAAGTTGACGTACCTGCGCGTGTACTCGGGCACCCTCGAGAAGGGCGACACCGTCCTCAACACCACCAAGGGCATGAAGAAGGAGCGTCTCGGACGACTCCTCTTGATGCACGCCAACAACCGCGAGGACCTCGACACCATCCGCACCGGCGACATCGTCGCCGCGGTGGGTCTGAAGCAGGTCACGACCGGCGACACGCTCAGTTCCGTCGACCAGCCAATCCAGCTCGAGACGCTCACGTTCCCCGAACCCGTCATCCACGTCGCTGTCGAGCCCAAGACCAAGGCCGACCAGGACAAACTGGGCAAGGCGCTCTACTCGCTCTCCGAAGAGGACCCCACGTTCCGCGTGCGCACCGACGAGGAGACCGGTCAGACCATCATCTCGGGAATGGGCGAGTTGCACCTCGAAGTGCTCGTCGACCGCATGCTGCGCGAGTTCGCCGTGGACGCCAACGTGGGCAAGCCCCAGGTCGCGTACCGCGAGACAGTCCGCAAGACCGTCACCAAGGTCGAAGAGAAGTACGTGCGCCAGACCGGTGGCAAGGGCCAGTACGGCCACGTCGTGATCACCCTCGAGCCCACGGGCCCCGGTGGCGGCTACGAGTTCGTCGACGAGATCTCCGGCGGGGTCATTCCCAAGGAGTACATCCAGCCGGTCAACCAGGGCATCACCGAGGCGCTGACCGCGGGCGTGCTCGCCGGCTTCCCGGTCGTGGACGTGCGCGTTCGCCTGACCTACGGCAGCTACCACGACGTCGACTCCTCGGAGATGGCCTTCAAGATCGCCGGCTCCATCGCGGTGAAGAAGGCCGCCCGCCTCGCCAGCCCCGTGCTCCTCGAGCCGATCATGGCCGTCGAAGTGGTCACCCCCGAGGACTACATGGGCGACGTCATCGGCGACCTTTCGTCGCGGCGCGGTCGTGTCGAGGGCATGGAGCAGAAGGGCAACAGCCAAGCAATTAAGGCACTTGTTCCTCTGGCCGACATGTTCGGCTACGCTACTGACCTGCGTTCTCGCACCCAAGGGCGCGCGACGTACACCATGCAGTTCCATTCGTACGCTGAAGTCCCTGACTCGATCGCTAAGGAGATCGTGGCCAAGGCCACTGGCGCGTAGGAAGCTGGGAAACCAGCAATAACAAGGTCCAAACCGTCGTCGGGGAGGGCCGAAACAAACACGGCGGACCCGCGGAGGGTCCGTCACTAGACAGAAAGTAAGTCCCCGACAATGGCAAAGCAGAAGTTCGAGCGCACTAAGCCGCACGTAAACATCGGAACCATGGGCCACATCGACCACGGCAAGACCACTCTTACCGCGGCGATCACCAAGGTCCTGTCCACCCGTCTCCCGGGAACCGCCTTCACGCCCTTCGACCAGATCGACAAGGCCCCTGAAGAGCGCCAGCGCGGCATCACCATCTCGATCGCCCACGTGGAGTACGAGACCTCCAAGCGCCACTACGCCCACGTCGACATGCCTGGTCACGCCGACTACGTGAAGAACATGATCACCGGCGCCGCCCAGGTCGACGGCGCGATCCTCGTGGTCGCCGCGACCGACGGTCCCATGCCCCAGACCCGCGAGCACGTGCTGCTCGCCCGTCAGGTGGGCGTGCCCTACATCGTCGTGGCCCTCAACAAGGCCGACATGGTCGAGGACGAGGAGCTCCTCGAGCTCGTCGAGATGGAAGTGCGCGAGCTCCTGACGAGCTACGGCTTCCCGGGCGACGACACCCCGATCGTGCGCGTCTCCGCCCTGAAGGCCCTCGAGGGCGACGAGGCGTGGGGCGACAAGATCATGGAGCTGATGGACGCGGTTGACTCGTTCATCCCCGAGCCCGTTCGCGCCACGGAGAAGCCCTTCCTCATGTCGATCGAGGACGTCATGTCGATCACCGGCCGTGGCACCGTCGTCACGGGCAAGGTCGAGCAGGGCGTCGTCAAGATCGGCGACGAAGTCGAGATCGTGGGCCTTCGTGACACGACCAAGACCGTCGTCACCGGCATCGAGATGTTCCGCAAGCTGCTGGACCAGGGTCAGGCCGGGGACAACCTGGGAGCACTGCTGCGTGGCACGAAGAAGGAAGACGTCGAGCGCGGCCAGGTGCTGTGCAAGCCGGGTTCCATCACGCCGCACACCGTCTTCGAGGCCTCGGTCTACGTCTTGACCAAGGAGGAGGGCGGCCGCCACAAGCCGTTCTTCGCGAACTACCGCCCGCAGTTCTACTTCCGCACGACCGACGTCACCGGCACCATCGAGCTGCCGGCCGGCACCGAGATGGTCATGCCTGGTGACAACACCGAGATGACCGTCACCCTGGGCAAGCCGATCGCCATGGAAGAGGGTCTCACCTTCTCCATCCGCGAGGGTGGCCGTACCGTGGGCTCGGGCCGCGTCGTCAAGATCCTGAAGTAGGTAGGCCATGGCCGACAACCGACAGATGATCCGAATCCGGCTGAAGGCCTTCGACCACGGCATCCTGGACCAGTCCACTGCGAAGATCGTGCAAACGGTCGAGCGCACGAACGCCAAGGTGCAGGGGCCAGTGCCGCTGCCGACCGAGAAGCACCGTTACACGGTGGTTCGCGGGCCGCACAAGCACAAGGACAGCCGCGAGCACTTCGAGATGCGCGTGCACAAGCGTCTCTTGGACATCGTGGACCACACCGCCAAGACCGTCGACTCGCTCCAGCGCCTCGACCTTCCAGCCGGCGTGGACATCGAGATCAAGATTCGCCAGGTCTAGTAAGCACGCCTTCGGCCCCGCCAGCGACTTTGCGCTGTCGGGGTCGAATGGTGTACGGTTAATAGCCCTGTCTTTGGGGACAGTGGAGTACAAGAGAAGTGTTCAGTCGCCCGCAAGGGGAACGCTGGACCAAACCAGTCGAGCGCTCCGTTCGGGTTTTGTTGCCCGGCGGAGCGTCTGTATGTCGGACGAACCGACGTGCAGATCAGTAGAGAAGAGGGAAACGTGGCGACCAAAGCGATCGTCGGCGAGAAGGTGGGCATGACCCAGGTCTGGGACAGCCAGAATCGGGCCATCCCGGTGACTGTTGTCCGAGTCAGCCCAGCTCGCGTCGTCCAGGTGAAGACCCCCGAGAAGGAGGGCTACTCGGCCCTTCAGGTCACGTGGGGCACTCGTCGTACGTCGACAATGACCAAGCCCGAGCTCGGCCACTTCGACAAGGCCGGCGTCACGCCGGGCAAGAAGCTCGTCGAGCTTCGCATCGACGACGTCAGCGGCTACTCGGTGGGCCAGGAGATCCTGGTCGACACCTTCGAAAAGGGCGAGATGATCGACGCCACCGCCGTGTCCAAGGGCAAGGGCTTCGCCGGTGGCATGAAGCGCCACAACTTCTCGGGACAGGGCGCCGCGCACGGTAACCACAAGCACCACCGCGCCCCTGGTTCCATCGGTGCCTGCGCGACCCCCGGTCGCGTGTTCAAGGGCACGAAGATGGCCGGACGCATGGGCGGCGGCCAGGTCACCACCACCAACCTCGAAGTGATCGGCGTTGACGTCGAGCGCAACCTCGTGCTCGTGAAGGGTGCCGTGCCCGGCCCTCGCGGCGGCGTGGTCGTTCTGCGCACGTCGGTGAAGAACCCGATGAAGGCCGGAGGCGCACGATGAGCGACGTCTTTACACTGCGCGGTCCGATCAAGAAGGACCGTCCGGCCCCCGCCAGCCGCTCGGTGGCGCGCAAGTCCCTCGACGGCGCCGAGCTCGGCACCGTCGACCTCGAGCCGACCATCTTCGGCATCGAGCCCAACATGGCCGTGATGCACCAGGTCGTCAAGGCCCAGCTCGCCGCCAAGCGCGCCGGCACCCAGTCGACCAAGACCCGCAAGGAAGTACGCGGTGGTGGCAAGAAGCCTTTCAACCAGAAGGGCACCGGTGGCGCCCGTCAGGGGACCATCCGCGCGCCGCACTACCCGGGTGGCGGCATCGCCCTCGGACCGAAGCCCCGCAAGTACGACCAGAAGACGCCCAAGAAGATGATCCGCCTGGCGCTCTACTCGGCGCTGTCGGACCGTGCCGCGCTCGAACGCGTGGCCCTGGTCGACGGCTTCGGCGACTGGAGCGAGCCCAAGACCAAGGAAGCGGTCAAGTCGCTGAACGCGCTCGGCCTCGAGGGCAAGATCCTCGTCGTGCTGAGCCGTGACGACGCGGTCGCCTTCTCCTCGTTCCGCAACCTGATGAACGTCAAGACCATCGACGCCGGCGAGGTCAACGCCTACGACGTCCTCGACTCGGACTGGGTGCTCTTCACCGACGCCACCTTGCCCATCGCGAAGGAGAACAGCTGATGCGCGACGCCATGAGTGTCCTTATCCGTCCCGTCGTCTCGGAGAAGACCTACGGACTGATGGACAACCACACCTACGTCTTCATCGTCGACCCTCGGGCGACCAAGATCGACGTTCGCAACGCCGTTGAGCAGGCCTTCAATGTCAAGGTCACCAACGTCAATACCCTCAACCGCAAGGGCAAGGCGACACGCAATCGCCGTACCGGTGTCGTGGGCGCTCGCCCCAGCACCAAGCGGGCCATCGTCACCCTCAAGCAGGGCGACACGATCAACCTCTTCGAGAGTTAAGGACTGCCATGGCACTGCGTCAACGCAAACCAACCAGCCCCGGTCGTCGCTTCCAGACGGTGTCGGACTTCGCCGACATCACGAAGTCGACGCCGGAGAAGTCGCTGCTCGCCTCCAAGCCCAAGACGGGTGGACGAAACGCGAACGGCCGCAAGACGTCGCGTCACCGCGGTGGTGGCCACAAGCAGCAGTACCGCATCATCGACTTCAAGCGCAACAAGGATGGTGTCCCGGCCAAGGTCGCGGCCATCGAGTACGACCCGAACCGCACCTGTCGCATCGCCCTGCTGCACTACCTCGACGGTGAGAAGCGCTACATCCTCGCGCCCAACGGTCTGAAGGTGGGCGACATGGTCGAGTCCGGCCCCAAGGCCGACATCCGCGCGGGTAACTCGCTGCCGATGCGATTCATCCCTACCGGTTCGACGGTCCACAACGTGGAGCTTCGCCCCGGCGGCGGCGGCAAGATGGCCCGCAGCGCCGGCATGAGTGTCCAGATCGTCGCGAAGGAGGGCGACTACGCCACACTCCGCCTTCCCTCGACCGAGATGCGCCGCGTGCCGATCGACTGTCGTGCCACGCTCGGCATCGTCGGCAACTCGGAGCACGAACTCATCAAGATCGGCAAGGCCGGACGCAACCGCTGGAAGGGCATCCGCCCCCAGACGCGTGGTGTCGCCATGAACCCGGTCGACCACCCGCTCGGTGGCGGTGAAGGCAAGACTTCCGGTGGACGTCACCCCGTTTCGCCGTGGGGTCAGCCAGAAGGTCGTACGCGTCTGCCAAAGGCATCAGACGCGCTCATTATTCGTCGTCGCCGTGGACGCGGCTCGCGGAGGTAGGTAGAAAATGTCACGCAGCTTAAAGAAGGGCCCATTCATCGACGCCCACCTGTTGAAGAAGGTGGACGCCATGAACGCGGCCAACGAGAAGAAGGTCATCAAGACCTGGAGCCGACGCTCGACGGTGATCCCCGACATGGTCGGGCACACCTTCGCGGTCCACGACGGTCGTCGTCACGTGCCGGTGTTCGTCAACGAGTCGATGGTCGGCCACAAACTTGGTGAGTTCGCCCCGACGCGCACCTTCAGGTTCCACGCCGGCCAGGAAAAGACGGGTAAGCGCTAATGACCGGTCCCAAGATCAACGAACGCCCGGGGACCCGCGCCACGCTGCGCGGCTACCACATGTCGGCCAGCAAGGCCCGAGTCGTGCTGAACATCATCCGCAATGAGGACGTCACCACCGCGCGCGAGATCCTGGCGGGCACGACCCGCGAGGCCGCCGACGTCATCGGCAAGGTGCTGGCTTCGGCTGTCGCCAACGCCGTGAACAACGACGGCATGCAGGCCGACGAGCTCTTCGTCTCGGCCGCCTACGCCGACGAGGGCATCACGATGAAGCGCTTCACGCCGCGTGCGCGCGGTCGTGCGGGCAAGATCCGCAAGCGTTCGTGCCACATCACCGTGATCGTGTCGCGCCTCGACGACGACCGCCTCGAGGTCCTGAGGGCCGCTCGCTCCGCGCAGGCCGTCGTCTCGCGCTCGCGTCGCGTCGCGTCGTCGCGCCGTCGCGCCGACCAGACCGCGAGCCTCAACAAGCGCGAGACCGCCGCAGCCGAAGCACTCGAGAACGAGGCGATCGAGAACGAGGCGAGTGAGACCGACGTCATGGAGTTCGACGTCGTGAACAACCCCGTCGAGGGCGTTGTCGAGAACGACGCCGTCGGAACGGAAGTCGTTGACGAACAGGTCGAGGTAACGGACGCCGAGGAGACCCCTGCGGACACGACGGTGTCGGACGACACCACTGAGGAGACGAAGTAATGGGTCAGAAGGTAAACCCCTACGGTTTCCGTCTCGGCATCACGACGGACTGGAAGTCGCGCTGGTTCAAGGAGCGCGGATACAAGGACCTCGTCATCGAGGACTGGAAGATCCGCGATTACCTGACCAAGCAGCTCGAGAGCGCCGCCGTGAGCCGCATCGAGATCGAACGCAACTCCGACCGCATCCGCGTCGACATCCACACGGCCCGCCCGGGCATCGTGATCGGTCGCCGCGGTGCTGAGGCCGAGCGCCTGAAGAAGGACCTCGAGAAGATCACGGGCCAGAAGAACAAGATCTCGCTGAACATCCAGGAGATCAAGCAGCCCGAGTTGGACGCCGCATTGATCGCCCAGGGCATCTGCGACCAGCTCCTTCGTCGCGTGGCCTTCCGCCGCGCCATGAAGCGTGGCATCCAGACCGTCCAGAAGGCCGGGGCCATGGGCGTCAAGATCCAAGCCTCAGGCCGCCTCGGTGGCGCGGAAATGTCTCGTCGCGAGTCCTACCGTGAAGGCCGCGTGCCATTGCACACCCTTCGCGCGGACATCGACTACGGCTTTCGTGAGGCTCGCACCTCGACCGGTCGCATCGGCGTGAAGGTCTGGATCTACAAGGGCGATATCCTGCCCTACCAGTTGACCAACGACGAGAAGATCGTCCGCGAGGCCGCGATGGCCGCCGGGGACGCCGTGCCGGTCGCCGCGGGCGCCGCGGGCGCACCCAAGGGCGTCGTTCGCGCCGGCGGTGGACGCCGTCGCGTCGAGGCCGAGCCCGTCGCCGAGGAAGCCGTCGTGGACGTGAACCCCGTCGACCTGTTGGCGGCGACCCCCGAGGTCGAAGCCCAGTTGAGCGTCGAGGAAGAGATCGAGCGACGCACGGCCCAAGAGCACACCGACACCCCCCACTTCCGAAAGGACGCTGAGTAATCATGTTGATGCCCCGCAAGGTGAAGCACCGCAAGCAGCAGCGCGGTCGCATGGCCGGTATGGCCAAGGGCGGCGTCGAGTTGAGCTTCGGCGACTTCGGCATCCAGGCCCTCGAGAGGGGCTGGATCACCGCTCGTCAGATCGAGGCCGCTCGTATCGCGATGACCCGTCACGTCAAGCGTGGTGGCAAGGTCTGGATCCGGGTGTTCCCGGACAAGCCCGTCACCCAGAAGCCGGCCGAGACACGTATGGGCTCGGGCAAGGGCAATCCCGAGTTCTGGGTCGCCGTCGTGAAGCCCGGACGCATCATGTTCGAGCTCGGTGGAGTCGACGAGACCCTGGCGCGCGCCGCCATGGAGCGCGCCATCCAGAAGTTGCCGATCAAGGCCAAGTTCGTCGTGCGTCCCGGCACGCACGGCACCCCGGAGGTGACCATCTAATGGCAACGACCAAAGAACGCGTCGCGGAGATGCGACTCCTCGGAGACCACGAACTGGTGGAGCGACTCGGCGAAGCCCGCCGTGAGCTGTTCAACCTCCGCTTCCAGTTGGCGACCGGCCAACTCGACAACTCGGCCCGACTGGGACTGGTGCGCAGGGACATCGCGCGCCTGTCGACGTTCATGCGCGAGCGTGAGATCGCGGCCGCCGAAGCCGTAAGAGAAGGTGAGTAGTCATGACTGACTCGACGAACGAAACAACGCGAGAGAACCCCCGCAAGGTACGCGAGGGCATCGTCCTCTCGAACAAGATGGACTCGACCTTGGTCGTGGCGGTGAACGAGCGCGTAAGCCACCCCCGTTACGGCAAGACCGTGCAGCGCACCAAGAAGCTCTACGTCCACGACGAGAAGGGCGAAGCCAAGATCGGCGACAAGGTTCGCGTGCAGGAGACCCGCCCCCTGTCCAAGCTGAAGCGCTGGCGCCTGACCGAGATAGTGGAGCGTGCTCGATGATCCAGCAAGAGTCCCGCCTCAAGGTCGCCGACAACAGCGGTGCGAAGGAAGTCCTGTGCATCCGGGTGCTCGGTGGCTCACGCCGTCGCTACGCCTCGATCGGTGACGTCTTCATCGCCACGGTGAAGGACGCCATCCCGGGCGCCGCGGTCAAGAAGGGCGACGTGGTGCGCTGCGTCGTCGTTCGCACGGCCAAGGAGAAGCGTCGTCCCGACGGTTCGTACATCAAGTTCGACGAGAATGCGGCGGTGCTGATCAACGACCAGCTGCAGCCGCGCGGTACCCGAATCTTCGGGCCCGTCGGCCGCGAGCTTCGTGACAAGAAGTTCATGCGCATTATCTCACTGGCGCCGGAGGTGCTGTAATGAAGATTCATAAAGGTGACGACGTGCTCGTCCTCGCGGGAAAGTTCCGCGGCGAGCGCGCCAAGGTCGAAGAGGCGCTCCCCGCGAGCCAGAAGGTGATCCTCGACGGCCTCAACATCGCCAAGCGCCACACCAAGCAGGCCGGCGCGACCATGCAGGCCGGCATCATCGACAAGTTGATGCCGCTGCACGTGTCGAACGTCGCGCTGTGGTGCGACGGCCATAAGGGTCCGGCCAAGGTCGGCTACAAGATCACCGAGGACGCCAAGGTGCGCGTTTGCCGCAAGTGTGGAGAGTCGCTATGAGCACGACAACCCGTCCACGTCTGAAGGTCCGCTACGACCAAGAGATCCGTCAGGCTCTCAAGGAAGAGTTGGGCCTCGACAACATCATGCAGGTGCCTCGCCTCGAAAAGATCGTCTTGAACTCCGGAGTCGGGCGGGCCACCCAGCAGGCCTCGCTGCTCGAGGGCGCCCAGCGCGACCTCGAGCTGATCACCGGCCAGAAGCCGATCGTCACGCGGGCCAAGAAGTCGATCGCGAGCTTCAAGCTGCGCGAGGAGCAGCCCATCGGCGTGAAGGTCACCCTGCGCGGCGACCGCGCCTGGGAGTTCTTCGACCGTCTGCTGAGCCTCGCGATTCCGCGAATCCGTGACTTCCGAGGTCTGTCGCCCAAGTCGTTCGACGGGCGAGGCAACTACACCTTCGGTGTCAACGACCAGTTGATCTTCCCCGAGGTCGACTACGACAAGATCGACGCGCCGCGTGGTTTCGACATCACGATCGTCACCACGGCCGCGAACGACGAGCAGGGTCGCGCATTCTTGCGGGCCTACGGCTTCCCCTTCAAGCAGGAGAATCGATAGACATGGCGAAGAAAGCTCTTCGAATCAAGCAGCAGAAGACTCCGAAGTTCTCGACGCGTGCCTACACGCGTTGCGAGCGGTGCGGTCGCCCGCGCTCGGTGTACCGCAAGTTCGGCCTTTGCCGTATCTGCTTGCGTCAGATGGTCCACGCCGGCGAGATTCCCGGCGTCACGAAGGCAAGTTGGTAGGAGGACAGCAATGACAATGACTGACCCCATCGCCGACATGCTCACGCGAATTCGCAACGCGAATTCCGCCATGTTCGACACGGTGAAGATGCCCAGCTCGAAGCTGAAGGAGAACCTCGCGAAGGTCCTCCAGAGGGAGGGCTTCATCTCGGGCTTCACCGTCACGAAGATCGACGGCAAGCCCGGCTCGCAGCTCGAGATCAGCTTGAAGTACTCAGAGGACCGCAAGAAGACCATCATCGGTATCAAGCGAGTCTCCAAGCCGGGTCTGCGGATCTACAAGAAGTCCGACCAGATGCCCAAGGTGCTTGGCGGCGTCGGTGTCGCGGTGGTCTCGACGAGCCACGGCCTCATGACCGACCGCGAAGCCCGCAAGGCCAAGCTGGGTGGCGAGGTGCTCTGTTATGTCTGGTAACCGACCGACAACCCCACTGGAGGTTCGCTGATGTCACGTATTGGTCGTAACCCCATCACGGTGCCGCCAGCGGTGACCGTGAGCATGGCCGACGGCGTCGTCACGGTGAAGGGTCCCAACGGGACCATGACCCGCAACGTCCCCGACGGCATCACGCTGGCCCAGGAGGGCGACGTGCTCACGGTCGACCGCGTCAACGACGAGACGGTGTACCGCTCGTTGCACGGCCTGACCCGCACACTGGTCTCGAACATGGTGACCGGCGTCACCGAGGGCTGGTCGAAGGAGCTCGAGATTATCGGCGTCGGCTACCGCGCGGCCGCTGGCGGTCCCGGCGTGCTCGACCTGGCGCTCGGCTTCTCTCACCCGGTGAAGTTCACCGCGCCCGAGGGCATCACCTTCGAGGTGCCGGCCCCCACGCGAGTGATCATCAAGGGTGCTGACAAGGAAGTCGTTGGCCAGGTGGCCGCGTCGATCCGCAAACTCCGTAAGCCCGAGCCCTACAAGGGCAAGGGTGTGCGCTACCTCGGTGAACGAGTTATGCGCAAGGCAGGAAAGGCTGCGAAGTAATGGCACGTTCTACCCGTGAACTGCGTCAGCGCCGTCACGCCCGCATCCGTCGTCGCCTCTCGGGCACGGCTGAGCGTCCGCGTGTCGCCGTGAGCCGCACGAACAAGCACATCTCGGCACAGATCATCGACGACGTCGCTGGTCGCACCCTGGCCGCCGCGTCATCGGTCGAGGCCGGTCTGAAGGGCACCAGCGGCGGCAACATCGACGGTGCCAAGGCCGTCGCCGGACTCTTGGCCCAGCGGGCCAAGGATTCCCACATCACCACCGTGGTCTTCGACCGCGGCGGATTCGACTACCACGGCCGGGTCGCGGCATTCGCCGACGCCCTTCGCGCCGCCGGACTGGAGTTCTAATGGCCGACCTAGAGCAGTACGAAGAGCGCACCATCAAAGTGAATCGCGTGTCGAAAGTAGTGAAGGGTGGACGCCGTTTCTCGTTCACCGCACTCATGGTGATCGGCGACGGCAAGGGCCGCGTCGGACTCGGCTACGGCAAGGCCAAGGAAGCCGGTCTCGCCGTGCAGAAGGGCATCGAAGAGGCTCGCAAGAACCTCTTCGACGTGCCCCTGGCCGGCACGACGATCGTCTACCCGGTCCTTGGCGCCTCGGGTGCCGGGCGTGTGCTCATGAAGCCCGCGGCTCCGGGAACCGGCGTCATCGCCGGCGGCGCCGCGCGCGCCATCCTCGAGATGGCCGGCGTGAAGGACATCATCGCGAAGTCGCTCGGTTCGTCCAACGGCATCAACGTCGCCCACGCCACGATCGAGGGGCTCAAGCAGTTGCGCCGTCCCGAGGAGATCGCGGCGTCGCGTGACAAGACCGCCGACCACGTCATCCCCAGTGGCACGCTGCGCGCCTACCGCGAGCGTCAGCGCGAGGGTGACCTGTTCAAGGTGACGGAGGCCTAGTCATGACCCAGTTGAAAGTAACCCAGATTCGTTCGGCGATCGCCACGAAGCCCAAGCACCGCGGGACCCTGCGTGCGCTCGGGCTGCGCGGCATCGGCCAGTCCAACGTGTTGCCCGACCGTCCCGAGATCCACGGGATGATCGCCCGCGTGCCGCACCTGATCAAAGTGGAAGAGGTCAACTGATGAAGTTGCACGATCTCAAGTCGCCTGAGGGCTCAACGCACCGCAAGAAGATCGTCGGTCGCGGTATCGCCGGCAAGGGTGGCAAGACCGCCGGCCGTGGCACCAAGGGCCAGAAGGCACGTCGCCAGATCCCGGCCGGCTTCGAGGGTGGCCAGTTGCCGCTGCTCCAGCGCATCCCCAAGCTGAAGGGCTTCACCAACCCGTTCCGCGTCGAGTACACGCCCGTCAACCTCGACGCCCTCGGGGCGTTGGGCGTGAGCGACATCACCCCCGAGGTGCTCGTCGCGAGGGGACTGGCCCGCAAGAAGGACCTGGTCAAGGTCCTCGGGCGTGGCACGATCGGCGCGAAGCTGAACGTGTCGGCCCACCGCTTCTCGGCGTCAGCGAAGGCCGCCATCGAGGCCGCGGGTGGCACCACGACCGAACTGGACCTGCCGTTCGCCGTCCGGCCCCCGGCGGCGGGCAACCAGCACCAGAACCGCTAGGGCCCCACCGTGCTGAGCCGCCTCGGGAACATCTTTCGCGTACCGGACCTTCGCAACAAGGTCCTGTTCACCATCGGGATCATCTGCCTCTACCAGCTGGGGGCCAACCTGCCCATCCCTGGTGTGAGCTGGTCCCAGGTGACCCTGCTCCAGTCCAAGGCTGGCGCGAGCGGGGTGCTCGGGTTCTTGAACCTGTTCTCGGGTGGCGCGCTGACGCGTCTGGCGGTCTTCGGCCTCGGTGTCATGCCCTACATCACCAGCTCGATCGTGATCCAACTCCTTACGACCGTCATCCCCAAGCTCACCCAGTGGCGCGACCAGGGCGCGGTCGGCCAGAAGAAGATCACCCAGACCACCCGGTACCTGACCATCGGCCTGGCACTGCTGCAATCGACGGGCCTGATCTACGCATTCCACGGCCACGACCAGGCACTGCTCGGCTTCAACATCGACCTGATCCCGAGGTTCAACATCTGGCTCGGGCTGTTCATGGTCGCGATCATGACCGCGGGCACGGCCTTCGTCATGTGGCTCGCCGAGCTCATCACCCAGCGCGGTATCGGCCAGGGCATGAGCCTCTTGATCTTCGCCAACGTCGTCGCGGGCCTGCCCACGGGCGGCAAGGCCGTCTGGAGCGAGGGCGGACCGTTCAAGTTCCTGGTGATCCTCGCGATCTCCATCGCCCTGCTCGTCCTGATCGTCTTCATGGACAACGGCCAGCGCCGCATACCGGTCACCTTCGCGCGACGGGTGGTCGGGCGCAAGGAGATGGGCGGCAACACCACCTACATTCCGCTGAAGGTGAACCAGTCGGGCGTTATCCCGATCATCTTCGCCTCCTCGGTGCTCTACATCCCGGTGCTGATGTCGAACATCGTCCCGTGGACCGGCTTCCAGAACTTCGTGAACTCCTCGCTGCACCCCACGAGCTTCTTCTACATCCTGTCTGACTTCCTCTTGATCCTGGCCTTCACGTTCTTCTACGTGTACATCGCCTTCGAACCCCACCAGCAGGCGGAGATGCTTCGCCAGCAGGGCGGCTTCGTGCCGGGGATCCGCCCGGGCCTGCCCACCGAGAAGTACTTCGCCAAGCTGCTGAGCCGGATCACCGTCGTCGGGGCGCTCTTCCTCGCGTCCGTGGCGGTCGTGCCGAGCATCCTCATGTCAATGTGGAACATCAACCGCTTCCCGTACTACGGCACAACACTGCTGATCGCGGTCGGCGTGGCCCTTGAGACCATGCGTCAGATCGACTCGCAACTCATGATGCGCAACTACGAAGGCTTCTTGAAGAAGTAGTAATGCCAGCACGTCTGAATCTCGTCGTCCTGGGCAAACAGGGCGCCGGCAAGGGAACACAGTGCAAGCGCCTAGCGGCGTCCTACGGCATCCCGCACATCTCGACGGGCGACATCCTGCGCGGTGCGGTCAAGGCCGGCTCGCCGCTCGGCCGCGAGGTCGCCTCGGTGCTCGATTCGGGCGCGCTCGTCTCGGACGACCTGGTCATCGAACTGGTGAGGGAGCGCTTCGAAGAGCCCGACGCTCAGTCGGGCGGACTGCTCGATGGCTTCCCCCGCACCCTCGGCCAGGCCGAGGCCCTCGAGCGGATCCTGGGCGACGACGGCATCAAGCTCTGCATCAATCTCGACGTGCCCATCGAACTGGTGACCCAGCGTCTCTCGTCGCGGCGCATCTGCCAAGAGTGCGGGGCGATCTACCGCGACACCGACGTCGAGGCCATCTCGGGCACCTGCACGAACTGCGGCGGCGACGTCGTTCAACGCGCCGATGACCAGCCCGAGGCGATTCGCAAGCGCCTCGAGACCTACGAGCGTGACACCGAGCCCCTCCTCGCCTTCTACGAGTCGCGGGGTCTGCTGGTCACCGTCGACGGCGACCAGAGCCCCGACGAGGTGACGAGCGCCATCGAGGCGATCGTGCACGAGCGGGGGCTGGCGTGAGGCGCTCGGCCGAGGAGCTCAAGAAGATGCGCAAGGCCGGCCAGGTGGTGGCCGAGATGCACGAGGCGACCCGCGCGGCGATCCGCCCCGGTGTCACGACGATGCAACTGAACGAGGTCGCGGCCGAGGTGCTCGCCAAGCGCGGCGCGCGCTCGAACTTCCTCAACTACCACGGGTTCCCGGCGGTCATCTGCACGAGTCCCAACGACATGATCGTGCACGGCATCCCGGGCGGCTACGTGCTGCGAGAGGGCGACATCATCTCGGTCGACTGCGGCGCCATCATCGAGGGCTACCACGGAGATGCCGCGTACACCGCGGGCGTTGGCGAGATCAGCGACCTCGCGCGCAAGTTGATCGAGGTGACCGAGCGCTCCCTGTGGGCCGGCATCGACCAACTGGTCATCGGCAATCGGCTGCACGAGGTCGGCCGCGCGGTCCAGGACGTCGCCGAGGCCGCCGGATTCTCCGTAGTGCGCGAGTACGTTGGCCACGCGATCGGCACCGCGATGCACGAGAGCCCCCAAGTGCCCAACTACTGGCCGGGCACGCCCGGGCCCACGCTGAAAGAGGGCATGGTCTTCGCCATCGAGCCCATGATCAACGTCGGTTCCTACGACACCTACGTGCTCGAGGACGGCTGGAGTGTCTTGACCCAGGACGGCCAGCTCTCGGCGCACTTCGAGCACACCATCGCCGTCACCGACGAGGGGCCCGAGGTCTTCACCGTCGCCTAGTCCTGAGGGTGGCTGCGGTCGTACTGACGCTGCGCGAAGAGCGCCGCCTCGGTGCGGCGCTGGAAGCCGAGCTTCGCGAGCAGGTTCGACACGTAGTTCTTGACCGTCTTCTCGGCGAGGAACATGACCTCGGCGATCTCGCGGTTGCTCAGCCCCTCGCTCAACAGCTCGAGAATGCGGCTCTCCTGGGCGCTCAGGCTCTCGAGTCGGATGTCCTCGGTGATCTGGCGACGCAACCGCTCGCGGGCCCGCTCGATCTGATCGTTGGTGAGGAGCATCTCGCCGTCGGCGACCTGGCGGATGGCGCCGACCAAGTCGTCGCCGCGGACGTTCTTCAAGACGTAGCCCCTCGCACCGGCGAGCACCGACGCGTTGAGCGCCTCGTTGTCGGCGAATGACGTCAGCATCAGGCACGCCAGTTCCGGACGCTTCTCGCGCAGCAGCCGACAGAGGTCGACACCGCTGCCGTCGGGCAAGCGGACGTCGAGCACGGCAACGTCGATCTCGTCGATGTTGAGCGCGAGCGCCTCGTCGAGCGACCCCGCCTCGGCGACGACCTTCAGGTCGGCCTCGACCTCGAGCAGCTCGCGAAGGCCCCGGCGGACGATCTCGTGGTCATCAACAAGCAGCAGGCGGATCACATCAGTCCAATCGGTTGGCGGTCCATCGAACCATTGTGCCACGGCCGATCTCGGAATTGATCGTGCAATCCCCACCCAGCTCGCGCGCGCGCGACGCCAGGTTGCGCAAACCCCGTCCTGGCCCGATATTTGGCGTGAATCCGACGCCGTTGTCGCGTACCACGACCTCGATCAGGTTGCCCTTCGTGGACACCTTGATCTCCACCGCCGAGGCGTTGGAGTGGCGAACGATGTTCGACAGGATCTCGCGAAGCGCCTGGATCGTGTGATGCGCGCAGTGCGGGCCGATGGCGGCGTCGATGCCCGCTTCGATCTTCACGTCGGTGTGGACCCCGAGTCGGTTGGCGACCTCCATCGTCAGCGAGTTGATCCTGCTCTGGAGCGAGACGTCGGTCGCCTGCTCCTGGTCGATCTCGAAGATCGTGGTACGGATCTCCTTGATCGTGGTGTCGAGTTCGTCAAGGACGTTGTTGATCCGACTGCGCACGTCGTCGTCGAGCACCGAGGAGAGCGATATCTGCAATGCGAGCCCAGCCCCGAAGAGCCGTTGGATGACCGTGTCGTGCAGGTCGCGCGCCAGTCGTTCGCGCTCTTCACTGAGGGTCAGCTCACGAAGTTGGCTGCGCAGCGTCGCCTGGTCGATGACCAGGCCGGCCGCCCGGCCGAAGCCCACGACGAGTTGCGCGTCCTCTTCGCTGAAGGGCTCGCCGTCGAGCGGATCGGTGAGGTAGAGGTTGCCGAAGATGTGGCCGTCACCGGTCGTGACGGGCACGCCGAGGAACCGGTGCATCGGCGGGTGTCCCTCGGGGACTCCCACCGCCTTGGGGTAGGTGCTCAACTCGTCGATGACGAGGGGTTCGCGTCGGCGCATCGTCTCGCCGAGCACTCCGGCGCCGTGGGGGTCGGCGCCGATGGTCGCCCTCGTCCCCTCGTCGATCCCGTAGGTGATGAAGCGCGAGAGCGTCGTGCCGTCGCCGGCAACCACGCCCAGCGCTCCGTAGCGCGCGCCGACCAACTGGCTCGCCGTCTCGACGATGCGCCCGAGCAGGCCGTCAAGGTTGGCGTCGGCCTCGATCAGCAGGATCGCGTCGATGAGCGCGTGAAGCCGCTCGGGATCGAGGATCCGGTGGTACGCCATAGCGTTCAGCCTTCCACACGGCGTGGGCCTCGTTGAGGGCCGCTAGTGGGTGCGCTGGCCTCGCACCACCGACAGGGGCAATGTCAGCAGGGTGGCGCCGTGATCGACGGCGTCCTGCAGGCCTGGGCCGATGGCCTCGTCCTCGTCGGCGTTGGCCACGATCCCTGACGCCAGGACCGACCAGGTCGTCCCATCGGGTTCGAGGCCGTCGATCTGCACCGAGATCACGTCGCCCCGGCGGGCGGCGAGGATTACGGCCTCTTCGGTGCTCGCCAGCACCAAATGGTCCTCTCCGGTGAGGGCAATCCGGGCCGGGAGGGCTGCGGGCAGGGCCCGCACCGAGAGTACGACCCGGCCCCGATCGACGCCGCCCAGCAAGCGAAGGCAGTCCGCCCGCGAGAGCGGCTCGCCTGAGAGGGTCTGACCCGTTGCCGTCATCCACCCAGCATGAACCCGTTTTGCCCCGCGCAACTAGGGTCCCCAGTCACATTTTGACCCCTAGACTGTCTTTCGGCCCCTAGCCGAAGGCCGGAGGGAACCCCGGCTTTTGCGTTCGGGGAAAAATTCGGTAGAATGGTCAGCCGACCTCTTGGTATCACCCTGAGGTCCATCCGTGGAGGAGTTGTTGCTCTTTCACGTCCCGCAGTGCCGTTACAAGGAGAAGGAACCTGAGCAAGCCAAAGGAAGACGCGTTTACCGTTGAGGGGACCGTCGTCGAGCCATTGCCCAACGCCATGTTCCGCGTCGAGCTGGAGAACGGTTACACCGTCCTCGCCCACAGCTCGGGCAAGATGCGCATGCACCGCATCCGCATCCTGCCCGGCGACAAGGTCCAGGTGGAGATCACGCCCTACGACATGACCCGCGGCCGCATCACCTACCGCTACAAATAGCTCAAGTTCCAGAGGATCGAGAAAGAAACGACATGAAGGTTCGCGCCAGCGTCAAGACCATGTGTGAGAAGTGCAAAGTCATTCGCCGGGCCGGTCACGTCCGCGTGATCTGCGAGAACCCACGCCACAAGCAGCGCCAGGGCTAGGAGAGGAAGAACATGGCCCGTATTGCCGGAGTAGACATCCCACGCGACAAGCGTACGGTGATCTCACTCACATACATTTTCGGAATCGGACCGACCACCGCGCAGCAGATCTGCGCGGCGACCGACATCGACGAGTCCACGCGCGTCAAGGACCTCGAAGAGTCCGACGTCAACAAGCTTCGTGCCTACATCGACCAGCACCTGTCGGTCGAGGGTGACCGTCGTCGTGACGTCGCCCAGGACATCAAGCGCAAGATGGAGATCAACTGCCTGCAGGGGATCCGCCATCGCAAGGGCCTGCCCGTCCGGGGCCAGCGCACCCGCACCAATGCCCGCACCCGCAAGGGCCCCAAGCGCACCGTCGCCGGTAAGAAGAAGGTTACGAAGTAATGGCTAAGCCGACCGCCGGCCGCAAGGGTCGCAAGAAGGAACGCAAGAACGTCGCCTTCGGCGTTGCGCACATCAAGAGCTCCTTCAACAACACGATCGTGTCCATCACCGACCCCGAGGGCAACGTCCTGTCGTGGGCCTCGTCGGGCCAGGTCGGCTTCAAGGGATCGCGCAAGTCGACGCCCTACGCCGCCCAGCTGGCCGCCGAGAAGTGCGCTCGCGCGGCGATGGAGCACGGCGTGAAGAAGGTCGACGTGCTCGTGCGCGGTCCGGGCTCGGGTCGTGAGACCGCGATCCGCTCGATTGCGGCCGCCGGCATCGAAGTCGTCGCCATCAAGGACGTCACCCCGCTACCCCACAACGGCTGTCGCCCCAAGAAGCGCCGCCGAGGCTAAGGAAGATCATGGCTCGTTACACAGGACCCGTTTGCCGACTTTGTCGTCGTGAGCGCACCAAGCTGTACCTCAAGGGTGAGCGCTGCTTCACCATGAAGTGCCCCGTCGCCGAGAACTCGGACCGTCAGATGCGGGCCTTCCCGCCGGGCATGCACGGCCGTGACCGCCAGCGCCAGGGCTCGGAGTACCTCACCCAGCTTCGCGAGAAGCAGAAGGCCCGTCGCATCTACGGTCTCTTGGAGAAGCAGTTCCGCAACCTGTACGAAGAGGCCAGCCGCCGTCCCGGGATGACCGGCACGAACCTGCTGCAGTTCCTCGAGCTGCGCCTCGACAACATCGCCTACCGCGCCGGTTGGGGCGCCTCGCGCGCCCAGGCCCGTCAGTTCGTGCGTCACGGTCACGTGACCATCAACGGCAAGCGCGTCACCATCCCGTCGTACCGCGTCCGTCCTGGCGAAGTCATCGCCCTCAAGAACGTCACACGCGAGAACTTCAACGTCAAGCGCAACCTCGACGTGCTGGACCGCTCGGTGCCCGGTTGGCTCGAGACGGGCGACAACGGCTTCAGCGTCACCGTGCGCATCGTCCCCCAGCGCGAGCAGATCGACGAGTCGATCAAGGAACAGCTCATCGTCGAGCTGTACTCCAAGTAACCGAACCTCTCAAAGACCTCAAGGAGTCCCCATGTTGATCATCCAACGACCCACCATCGAAGCCCTCGGCGACGAAGTCAACAACCGTCAATCGTTCGGCATTGGGCCGCTCGACCCCGGATTCGGCCACACGCTGGGCAACTCGCTGCGCCGAACCCTGCTCTCGTCGATCCCCGGCGCCGCCGCGACCCGCGTCAAGTTCGACGCCGTCTTGCACGAGTTCGGTGTCATCGAAGGCGTGAAGGAAGACGTCCAGGACATCTGCCTGAACCTGAAGGACCTGCTGTTGCAGGTGCACAGCGACGAGCCCGTGACCCTGCGCCTCGACAAGAAGGGGGAGGGTCCCGTGACCGCCGCCGACTTGTCGACCACCGCCGACGTGGAGATCCTCAACCGCGACCTGCACCTGGCGTACCTGACCAGCCCCAAGAGCGCGCTGACCTTCGAGCTGACCGTCGAGCGTGGCAAGGGCTACGTCGGCGCCGAGGGCAACAAGGGATCGTCGACGATCGGGGTCATCCCGCTCGACGCCATCTTCACCCCCGTCCGTCGCGTCAGCTTCGAGATCGAGCCCGTGCGCGTCGAGCAGTCCAAGGACTTCGACCGCCTCGTCATCGAGATCGAGACCGACGGCTCCATCAGCCCCCGCGAGGCCCTGGCCTCGGCTGGAAAGACCCTCGGCTCGCTCGTCGAGCTGATCGGCAACTTCGACGAGGAGGCTCCGGCCCTTGAGTTGGGCGACGTGGGCACGGCCCAGGCCGCCGCCAGCGAGCTCGACATCCGCATCGAGGAGTTGGGACTCACCGAGCGCTCGCGCAACTGCCTGAAGCGCGCCGGCATCAACACCATCGCCCAGCTCGTCAACGCGACCGAGCGTGACCTGACCTCGATCACCAACTTCGGCGCCACGTCGCTGAAGGACGTCAACGACCGCCTCGAAGAGCGCGGTCTCTCACTGCGAGTAGAGGACTAAGCATGCGCGGAACTCCCACGAAGGGCAAGCGGTTCGGCGGCAACAGCGCCCACCAGAAGGCCATGATGGGCAACCTCGTGGCTTCGATGATCGCGGCCGAGTCGATCGTCACCACCGAGGCCAAGGCCAAGGCCCTGCGCCCGATCGTCGAGAAGGTCGTCACCGCCGCCAAGAACTCACCCGAGGGCTCGGTCCACGCGCAGCGTCGCGTGGTCGCCTTCATCCGCGACAAGGACATGACCCACAAGCTCTTCACCGAGATCGCACCTCGTTACACCGAGCGTCCCGGTGGCTACACGCGCATCTTGAAGCTCGGGCCGCGTCAGGGTGACAACGCCCCGATGGCGCGCATTGAGTTCGTCTGATCCGTCGCTAGGCGCCACCCAGCGGTGGCGCCTCGACGTCGCCTACGACGGCCTGGCCTTTAGGGGCTTCGCCTATCAGCCACACCACGACACCGTGGTCGGCCTGTTGCGATCGACGATCGCCAAGACCCTGCGTCTCGAACACGAGCCCGTGATCGTCGGCGCCGGGCGCACCGACAGCGGCGTGCACGCCTTTCGCCAGGTCGTGCACGTCGACCTCCCTCGCCAAGCGAAGGTGCGCAGCCTCGAGAGCGAGCGCCTGATTGCGTCGCTCAACAAGCAGCTGCGCGGTCGGATCCAGGTGCTGCACGCCGAGCCGGTCTCCCACGAGTTCCACGCCCGATTCTCGGCGACGTGGCGCGAGTACCGCTACCTGGTGCTGGAGAGCCAAGAGCCCGGTCTGGAGACGACCAACGCCTGGTCGTGGAGCGTCGAGGGTCCCCTCGACCTGACGGCGATGAACCGCGTCGCCAGTGAGGTGGTCGGCACTCACGACTTTCGGGCCTTCTGTAGGCGCCCGTCCAACTCGAACGTCGGCGAGCCCTTGCTGCGTCGGGTGCTCGATGCCCGGTGGGAGCGGCTGGAGGACGAGTGGATAATGAGTCCGCGCCACGCGCCGGTAGTGCGCTTGACGATCCGCGCCCAGTCCTTCTGCCACAACATGGTGAGGTGCCTCACCTCGACAATGGTGGCCATTGGCCAGGGGTCCTTGCCCGAAGAGACGATCCGAGAGCGCCTCGCGAGCCTGAGCCGCCACCAATTGCCCTCGGCGGCGCCCGCGGCCGGGTTGGCCCTCATCGGGGTCGGTTACGACACCTTCGCCCGATGACAGTACGCCCGGCGGGGTGACCGAGCGGCGCGAGTTGGGTGGTCCCTCCCGTTGGACGGTGCGATTTGCCCCGAGGGGCCGTTTTTCGTAGACTGGGGAGTCCTCCGACCCGGTCTGGGCCGTCAAGTTATCCAATGGGAAGTTCCGTGCGCACATTTTCACCGAAGGTCAAGGACATTACGCGTGAGTGGCTCGTCATCGACGCCGAGGGCCTGGTCCTGGGCCGCGTCGCGACCGTCGCCGCATCGCTGCTGCGCGGCAAGCACCGCACCTACTTCGCCCCCCACGTCGACTGCGGTGACAACGTCATCATCGTCAACGCCGACAAGGTCGTCCTGACCGCCAACAAGGCGGCCCAGAAGTTCGCCTACCACCACTCGGGCTACCCGGGCGGCCTGCGCGCGACGTCCTGGCAGACCCTGATGGACACCGACCCCGAGAAGCTCGTCTTCGACGCCGTCAAGGGCATGGTCCCGAAGAACCGGCTCGGCCGCGCTCAGATGGGCAAGCTGTTCGTCTACGCCGGCGCCGAGCACCCCCACGCCGCACAGATGCCAACCAAGTACGACACCTCGGCGATCCGCCGCGGCTAAGGAGAATACCCCGTGTCATCACCACTCACCCAGACCACCGGCCGTCGCAAGGAAGCGGTGGCGCGCGTGCGTCTTCGCCCCGGCACCGGCACGATCACCATCAACTCTCGCGCATTCGACAACTATTTCACCTCGGCGACGCATCGCCAGATGGTGATGGAGCCGCTGCGTCTCATCGAGGCACAGCAGACCTACGACATCGACGCCACCATCGAAGGCGGCGGCGTGGCCGGCCAGGCCGGCGCGCTGCGTCTGGGCATCGCTCGCTCGCTGCTCGAGATTGACGAGAACGTCCGCCCCGCCTTGAAGAAGGCCGGCCTCTTGACGCGTGACTCGCGCAAGAAGGAGACCAAGAAGTACGGTCTCAAGAAGGCGCGTAAGGCTCCTCAGTACTCGAAGCGGTAATGGCCATGACCGTGCGGTTTGGCACGGACGGTATTCGCGGGCGAGCGTACGACGAGATCACCACGGACCTGGCGTACCGTCTCGGCCGTGCGGTCGCCAGCGTCTTTGCCACTCCGGTCTTCGTCGGCTACGACACCCGCGAGAGCTCACCGCAGCTGGCCGCCGCCGTCTTGACGGGGCTTCGCGATGGTGGCGCTGCCGGGGTCAACCTCGGCTACTTCACGACCCCCGGAGTGGCGATCATCGCCCTGCAACGTGGCGGCGTGGGGGTGGTCGTCTCGGCCTCGCACAACCCCTACTACGACAACGGGCTGAAAGTCCTGGGGCTCGGCGGGGGCAAGCTCGACCACGCGACCGAGCAGGCGGTCACCGATGCGCTGAACACCGCCCCTCATGCGACGGGCGCGACCTTCGCCGAGTTCGCCGTCGATGCCACGGCCGAGTCCGATTACACGGCGCACCTTCGTTCACTGGTCCCCGGCGACATTTCGCCGCTGCACATCGTGCTGGACTGCGCGAACGGGGCGGCGTCGCACGTGGCCCACGAACTGTTCGAAGCGACGGGCGCGCGCCTCACGACGATCAACGATCAGCCCGACGGGCACAACATCAATGAGCAGTGCGGCTCCACTCACGTCGAGGGACTGGTGGCCAAAGTGCTCGAGCTGCGCGCCGACCTGGGTCTCGCCTTCGACGGCGACGCCGACCGTCTGATCGCCGTGGACGCGGGGGGCAACGTTCGCGACGGCGATGACCTGATGGTCCTGTTCGCCCTGGACTTCTTCGAACGCAACACGCTCGGCGGGGGACTCGTGGTCACCTCGATGAGCAACCTCGGCCTGCACAGCGCGATGAAGGAGGCCGCCATCGCGGTCGTCGAGACTGACGTGGGTGACCGCAACGTCTTGATGGCGCTGGAGGAGCAGTCGTTGCCCTTCGGGGGCGAGCAGTCGGGCCATCTCATCTTTCGCAACCTGGCGCCGACGGGTGACGGTCTCCTGACTGGACTCATGCTCGCGGACCTGGTGGCGCGCCGAGGACCGTTGGCCGAGCAGGCCGACGCGGTGTGGCATCGTGTCCCCCAAAGGCTCGTCAACGTGGCGCGCGAGAACTACAACGACGAGGCGGTGCACGAACTGTTCGACGAACTGAGCGCGGCCTACGGGATAGAACCGGCCGACGTGCGCCTGTTCATCCGCCCCTCGGGCACCGAGCCGGTCGTGCGCGTGATGATCGAGGCGTTGAACGCGGAGTTCGTCGACGTCTTCTCCGCGCGCCTGCAAAGCATTTTCCTCGCGTAACATTCGGCCAGGAGAGCGTCAAAGGGCCACGAGTAGGCTGGTCCCATGTGCGGCATCATTGGGGTCGTTGGATCCTCCGACACGCTCGCGACCTTGCTGGAGGGCTTGACCCGCCTGGAGTATCGCGGCTACGACTCCGCGGGAATTGCCCTCGTGCGCCCGGGCCAGACCTGGCGCGCGCGCGCCGCCGTCGGGACCGAATCGGTCGCGGCCCTGCGCCTCGAGTGCGAACTGGCCCCCGTCGGCTTCAGCTCGGGCATCGGCCACACCCGCTGGGCCACGCACGGCGCGCCCGAGGCCGTCAACGCCCACCCCCACCTCGACTGCTCAGGGAGCATCGCCATCATTCACAACGGCATCATCGAGAACCACACCGAACTGCAAGAGCAGCTCGAGGCCCGTGGTCACCGGTTCACCTCGGTCACCGACTCCGAGGTGCTGGCCCACCTCATCGAGGAGTCGCGCGCGTCGGGCCTCGATCTGATGGAGGCGATGCGCCAGAGCCTCCTGACGGTCAGGGGGGCCTTCGCCCTGGCGGTGATGGACGCCAACGAACCCGACGTGATCGTCGCGGCGCGGCGGATCTCGCCCCTGGTCGTCGGCACCGCGCCGGGGGTGACCTACCTCGCGAGCGACGTGCCGGCGATCCTCGACCGCGCGACCGCGTTCTACGCGGTCAACGACGACGAGATCGTTCGTCTGGGGCCGGAGGGCTTCCGGGCGATCGACCTCGAAGGGGCGCCCGTCCGATTGCGCCAACTCGCCATCGACTGGGACCTCGAGACCGCGGAGAAGGGCGGCCACGACGACTTCATGTCCAAGGAGATCAGCGAGCAGCCCAACGCCATCCGGGCGACCCTCCTCGATCGGCGCCGTCGCGACGGGACGATCACCTTCGACGAGCTGCGCATCAGCGACGAGGAGTTGCGAGCGGTCAAGCGCGTGGTGCTGGTGGCCGCGGGGACGTCGCACCACGCGGCACTCGTGGCGAAGTACGCCATCGAGCGCTGGGCGCGGATCAGCGTGGAGGTCGACATCTCCAGCGAGTACCGCTACCGCGATCCGATCGTGGAGATCGGCACCCTCGTGATCGGTGTCTCGCAGAGCGGCGAGACCATCGACACGATCCAGGCCACCCGCGAGGCGCAGCGCCGAGGCGCGCACGTCGTGGCGATCTCCAACATCGTCGACTCCTCACTCGCGCGCGAGGCCGACGCCGTCATCTACACCCGCGCCGGCCTCGAGGTCTCCGTCGCCTCCACCAAGGCCTTCGTGGCCCAGGTCGCCGCACTCGAGCTGTTCGCGCTGCGCCTCGCCCAACTTCGCGGCACCATGACGCCGGTCGACATCGACGCGCTGTTCCTCGGGCTCAACGCGGTAAGCGCCCAGGTCGCGACCACCCTCGAGCGGCGCGCGAGCGTCGAACACGTGGCGAAGGAACTCATGGGGGCCCACGACTTCTTCTTCATCGGCCGCCACGTCGGCTTCCCCACCGCCCTCGAGGGAGCGCTGAAGCTGAAGGAGTTGACCTACCTGCACGCCGAGGGCTATCCGGCCGGTGAACTGAAGCATGGCCCACTCGCCCTGATCGAACCGGGTGTCGTCGTGGTCGCGGTCGCGACCAATCCCGCGATGCACGAGAAGATACTGTCCAACCTCGCCGAGGTGAAGGCCCGGGGCGCCAGCGTGGTGGTCGTGGCGACCGACGACGACGAGGCGATCAGCGCGGTGGCGGATTACGTCCTGCGCGTGCCGGCGACCGAGCCGTTGTTCACGCCGATGGTCGACATCGTGCCCATGCAGCTCTTCGCCTACGCCGTTGCCCGGGGGCTCGGACGCAACGTCGACCGTCCGCGCAACCTCGCCAAGACCGTGACGGTCGAATAGTGGCGACGGTCGGCGTCGGTATCGACATCGTCGACGTGGCGCGCTTCGCGCTGGCCCTCGAGCGCCATCCGGCGATCGCGCAGCGGTTGTTCACCGATGACGAGCGCCGCGACGCCCACGCGCGACCCGAGCGGCTCGCGGCACGCTTCGCCGCGAAGGAGGCGGTCTTGAAGACCCTCGGTGTCGGCCTCGGCGCCGCGCCCTGGCACTCCATCGAGATCCGCCGCGAACCGAGCGGAGCACCGAGGGTGGCCCTCTACGGTGTCGCCGCCGCGCTCGCGACGAGTCGCGGCGTCGACGAGATCCACCTGTCCATGTCGCACACGGACCAGACGGCGGGCGCTTTCGCGGTCGCCAGCGCCAAAGGGCCGGTCGATGCCGGTTGAGGGCGTGCGTCGCCCGGCCTGGGCCGAGATCTCGGCCTCGGCGATCGCCCACAACGTCCGCGCCCTGAAAGAGGTGATGGGCGACACGCTGCTGTGCGCGGTCGTGAAGGCCAACGCCTACGGCCACGGCGCGCAACTCGCTGCCAAGGCCGCCCTCGACGGTGGCGCCGACACGCTGGCCGTGGCGATCGTGGACGAGGGGATCGAGCTGCGCGGCAGCGGCATCTCCGCGCCGATCCTCCTGCTCGCTGAGATCCCCCCCGAGACCATCCCCGATGCCTTGAGCCACTCGCTGACCCTCACCATTGGCTCCCTCGAGGGGGCCAAGGCCGCCGTGGCGAGTGCCGAGCGGCTCGGGGGACTGCACCGCGTGCACGTGAAGGTCGACACCGGCATGCACCGGATGGGCGTCGACCCAGCCGCCCTCGATGAGGTGGTCGACATCCTGGAGGCGTCGCCGGTGATCGACCTCGAGGGCATCTACACCCACTTCAGCGTGGCCGACGGTTCGAGCGCGGACGACCGGTCGTTCACTCGCGCCCAGATCGACCGTTTCGACGAGGTCGTCGTGGCCCTCGCCGCGCGCGGCGTGGCGCCGAGGGTCCTGCACGCGGCCAACAGCGCCGGGGCGCTCGGTTACCCCGAGGCGCGCCGCACGATGGTGCGCATCGGCCTCGCGCTCTACGGCTACCTGCCCGAGGGTTGGTTGTCCTCGGCGCTCGAGGAGAAGGGACTGAGACTCGAGACGGCACTCACGCTGCGCGCCCAGGTCGTCGCGGTGCGTCGGGTCGAGGCGGGCGAACGGCCGAGCTACGGGCGGCGCCGGGCGCTCGAGCATCCCGCCACCATCGCGACCGTGCCCTTCGGCTACGCCGACGGCTACCCCCGTCGGCTCTTCGACGCCGGCGCCGAGGTGCTGATCAACGCCAAGCGCTACCCGCTGGCCGGCAACGTGACGATGGACCAGCTGTTGATCGACTGCGGCGCTGACGACGTCAAGCCCGGCGACGACGTCGTGCTCTTGGGTCGCCAAGGCGACGAGGAGATCACGGCTGAGGAGTGGGCCCGCAGGGCCGACACCATCACCTGGGAGATCCTCTGTGGCATCGGCGCTCGCGTGCCGCGCGTTCTCGTGGACTAGACCGTGGGCCTCGACCTCGCCGATCTGCCCACGTGCATGCGCTGCGCGCTTTCCCTGACCCGTCAGCGCGTCGTCATCGGATCGGGGCCCGGCCATCCAGCCCTGATGGTCATCGGCGAGGCACCTGGTCGCAGGGAGGACGAGGGCGGCGAGCCGTTCATCGGCCGCAGCGGCCAGCTCCTGTTCCGGCTGATTGAGGAGGAGGTGGGCCTGAAGCGCGCCCAGTGCTTCGTCACCAACGTCGTGAAGTGCCGGCCCCCGGCCAATCGGACCCCGACGCGCGGCGAACTCGAGGCCTGCAGGCCGTGGTTGAGCGAGCAGCTCAGCGTCATCAGGCCCACGGTGGTGCTGGCGCTCGGCAACACCGCGGCCCGTTCGGTCTTCGGCTTCGACGGCGGGATTGGCACCACCCACGGTCGCGTCGTCGATCTCGAGGGTGCCGTCGGAATGGCGACCTTCCACCCGGCGGCCGCGCTTCGCGGCGGACCTAGCGTGGTGAACGTGATGCGTTCGGACCTGCGAATCCTGAAGGGTCTGGTGGGCGGGGCGTGAGCTGGCGTAGGTACTGCGCGACGTCCGAGGAGTGCGTGGACGCCGGCCAGGCGTTCGCGCCGGTGCTGCGCAGCGGCGACATCGTCCTGCTGACCGGTGCGTTGGGCGCGGGCAAGACCACGTTCGCCAAGGGCGTCGCCAAGGGGCTCGGCGTCACGGAGCGCGTCACCAGCCCGACCTTCACGATGGTGCGCGAGCACCACTGCGCGAACGCCCAGGGTATCGCGACGCTGCACCACTGTGACGTCTATCGCGTCGAGACCCTCGACGAGGTCGTCGACCTCGCGCTGGGAGAACTGGTCGAGGAGTCGGCGGTGGCGCTCGTGGAGTGGGGCGAACTCGCGGCGTCGGTCTTCGGACGCGACGTCATGACCGTCGACTTCGTCGTCGACGACGAGGACGGCCGGACCCTCGTGGTCGACGGGGAACTCGCCTCCCAGCGAGCCGGCGAGCTGGACCGCTGGGCCGGGCGGTGAACGTCCTGGCCATCGAGACGGCCACCCGCGCCTGCGCGGTCGGCGTTCGTTCGACGAGCGGCCTCGAGGTCGTGCGCGTCGTCAACGACGATCGTCGCCACACCGAGGCCCTGGCACTCGCGATGAAGGCGATCCTCGGCGAGGCCGGGCTGAAGCCCCGTGACGTGACGCGCGTCATCGTCGACCGTGGGCCCGGACTGTTCACGGGACTCCGTGTCGGCATCGCGACGGCCATCGCCTTCGCCCAGGGTCTCGGCTGTGAACTGGTGGGGGCCACGTCGCTCGAGCTGCTGGCCCGCGGGGCCTTCGACGCCGGTGTCCGCGGCAAGGTCGTCAGCTGCGTCGACGGACGCCGCGGCGAGGTCTTCGTCCAGACGTTCCAGCTCGACGACGAGGTCGTCATGCTGAAGGTTCCCCGCGTCGCGGTCCCCCGCGACGTCGTGATCGAGTGGGCGACCAACGGCGCACCCGTGACCTTCACCGGCGACGGTGTCGTTCGGTACTTCGCCGACTTCGACGCGGTGCCCAACGGCGCCGTCTTCGACCAATCGGTGCCGTCACTGCACGCCGCCCTGACGATCGGTGCCCGGCGCGAAGCCGACGTGGTCGTCGCACCGCTCTACCTTCGCGAGGCCGACGCCGTGGCCAACTTCGCGACGCGCCAGCGACCGACGTGAACGTCGCGTGGACGATCCGCCCGGCCGAGCGCCGTGACGTCACCGAACTGCTCGTGCTCGAGGAAGCGCAGTTCCCCGAGCCCTGGACGAGGGGGATGCTGCTCGACGAGATCACCAACGTCGAGACCCGTCGCTACACCGTCGCCGTCGAAGTCGGGCGCATCGTCGGGTACCTCGGCGTCATGTTCGTCCTGGACGAGTTGCACGTCAACACCCTGGGCACGCTTCACGGCCAGGAGGGCCGTGGCATCGCCTCGTCATTGCTCGACGAGGCGTGGGCGAACGCGCTCGCCCGGGGCGTGCGCCGGGCGACCCTCGAGGTGGCCGTCTCCAACGAACGAGCCCAACAGCTCTACTACCGCTTCGGCTTCCGACCGGTCGGCGTGCGCAAGAACTACTACGAGCGCACCAGGGAGGACGCGCTGGTGCTCTGGGCCGATCTGTCCTTCGAGGGCTAGAGCGGGCCCTACGCTGGTTGCATGGCGGTGGTGCTGGGGATCGAGACGAGTTGTGACGAGACCGCTGCGGCGGTCGTCGACGACGACTTCCACGTCATCTCCTCGGTCCTCGAGTCGTCCATCGACCAGCACCGGGCCTTCGGCGGCGTGGTGCCCGAGCTCGCCGGGCGCGCGCACGTGGCGACCATCGGGCCGGTGGTGCGGCGCGCCCTCGACGGGGCCGGACTCGACCCGCACGATCCGGCAATCGAGGGCATCGCGGTGACGAGCGGCCCGGGCCTGATCGGCTCGCTGCTGGTGGGCCTTTCGGCGGCCAAAGGGTTCTCGCTGGCGTGGGGGGTGCCGTTCGTCGGGGTGAACCACCTGGAAGGCCACCTCTTCGCGCCCCTGCTCGAGCAGTCGGGCCTCGAGTGGCCCCTGCTCACGCTGCTGGTGTCCGGGGGGCACAGCCTGATCGTCCTGCAGTCGGGACCCGGCCATCACCAGGTGCTCGGCGAGACCATCGACGACGCCGCCGGTGAGGCGTACGACAAGGTCGCTCGCTGGCTCGGACTCGGCTACCCCGGTGGACCCGAGATCGACCGGCTCGCCCGGACCGGCACCCCGGGCAAGCTCAAGCTGCCGGTCTCGATGACGGGCAGCGACTACGACTTCTCGTTCTCGGGCCTGAAGACGGCGGTCGTGCGCGCCACGCAGAAGCAGAGCGACGTGGGTCTGGCCGACGTCGCCGCCTCGTTCCAGGCGGCCGTCGCCGAGCAGCTGCTGCGCAAGCTGCGCAGTGCCCTCGAGCACTACGAGGTGCGCGGGATCGCGCTCGCCGGAGGCGTGGCGGCGAACTCGACCCTGCGCGAGGGCGTCGCGCGACTGGCCGACGACTTCGGCGTCGTGAGCCACCTGCCGAGCCTGGCCATGTGCACCGACAACGCGGCGATGATCGCGGCCGCGGGGCTCTACCGCCTGCGCGCCGACGGCCCGAGCCCGCTCGACCTGCCGGCCACCCCCAACTGGCAGCTGGCCGACGTCTCGTGAACGAGCCCTGGACCCCCTTCGACGTCACCGACTGCGACCCCGACCCCTTCGTCCAGTTCCGCCGCTGGTTCGACGACGCCAGTCTCGAGATGCCCGACCGCGAGGCGGTCGCGCTGGTCACTTCGACACCCGACGGTCACCCGAGCGCGCGCATGGTGCTGCTGCGCCATATCGACGACCACTCGTTCGGCTGGTACACCAACTACGAGTCGCGCAAGGGCCGTGAGCTCCTCGCCAATCCCCACGGGGCCCTGCTGTGGTACTGCGAGCGGCTCGGTCGCCAGATCCGGATCGAGGGCGACGTCGAGAAGATGTCCTCGGCCGAGTCCGACGCCTACTTCGCCGCGCGACCCCGTGGCCACCAGCTCGGCGCCCACGCCAGCGCCCAGAGCGCGCCGATCGACAGCCGCGAGTCCCTCGAGCGCCGGGTCCGCGAGGTCGAGCGCGAGTTCGAAGGCCGCGACGTCCCCCGGCCGGCGCACTGGGGCGGCTTTCGACTCACCCCTACGCTCTTCGAGTTCTGGCAGCATCGCCTTGACCGGCTCCACGACCGAGTGGTCTACGGACCCGACGGGCGCGCCTGGGCGCGCCGGCGTCACTCGCCCTGACCGACCTGCTCGGCGGCGTGGGCGTTGGTGCTCGCGCGCAGCGCGAAAGGTCCGAGCACGAGCGCCGAGACCGTCGCGAAGATCCCGCAGACCTGGAAGACCGTGCGCGGGGCGATCAGGGTGAGCACCAGCCCGCCGAGGGCGGTGGCGCCTATCTGGTTGCCCGTGAAGATGGCCCCGACCGCGGCGAACACCCGACCGCGCAGCAACTCGGGCGATCGCACGGTCGTGAGCGTGGCGAAGGCGACCTGGGCGACGCCGGCGGCGACGCCCGCGACCACCATCGGCGGATAGATGTACTCGACGCGGGTGACCAGCCCCACCAGCCCGATCATCACGCCCACGACGGCGATGGTGGCGAGGATCGAGCGGGCCAACTGAACGTGGCCCTGGTGCAGCTTGCCGGCCAGCAGCGACCCCGCGATCGATCCGAGCCCGAAGCTCGCGCCGAGCAGGCCGTAGTAGACGGCCGACGCGTGCAGCGTGACCGTGACGAAGAAGACCTCGCCCACGTTCACCATGTTGAGCGCCAGCAAGAACACGAGCGTCGTCAGGACGACGGGCCGCAGCACCTTGTCGTTCCAGAGCAAGAGGACCCCGGCCATCATCTTCTCGGACTCCAGGCGCTCGATGGTGGTGTCGGGCGAGGGGCGCCGGTCGTGGTGCAGCAAGGTGGTGGCGAAGGCGCCGAGCGCGTAACAGAGTGCGTCGAGGTAGAGCGGCCAGCTCTGGCCGGTCCACCCCACGAGGAAGCCTCCGGTGATGGGCCCGAGCACCGCCGCACCCCCCTGGACGGCCTGCATCAGGCCCTGGGCGCGCGAGATGTTGTCCTCGCCGGCGACCGTGGGCACGAGGGCCGAGTAGCCGGGGAACGAGAATGCGACGCACGAGCTGAGCGCCAGCATCAGCAGCAGCGTGGCGGTCATGCCGTGCCAGTAGCCGATGCCCACGCAGATCGCGGCCTCGACGAAGCCGAGTTGGGTGAGGAGGCGCTTCGCGGGCAGCCGGTCGACGACCTGGCCGGCCAAGGGGGAGAGCACTACCAGGGGCAGGGTGCCGGCGATGGAGAGCGCGGCGATGGCCCAGGCGTGGCCGACCGGGGCCAAACGCAAGTAGAGCGTGATCAGGGCCACCGAGTCGCCGAGGAAGGTCACCCCGCGCAGTCCGGCGAGCAGCCGGACGTCGCGACGCTGCAACGGGGTGAAAGCCATTGCGACAGGCTAGGGCAGCAGTTTCGACGCCGTTGGCACTCGGGCGCTCCGGCTGCTAAATTAGCAGTCGTAAGAATCGAGTGCCAAAAGCACAGGAGGCAAGAAATCATGAAGTTGCACCCATTGGAAGACCGCATTGTGGTTCGCCCAAACAGCGCCGAGGCCACGACGGCGTCGGGTCTGGTCATCCCCGACACCGCCAAGGAGAAGCCCCAGCAGGGTGAAGTGCTCGCCACGGGCCCCGGTCGTCGCACCGAGAGCACCGGCGAGGTGATCCCGACCGGCGTCAGCGTCGGCGACACGGTCGTCTACTCGAAGTACGGCGGCACCGAGATCACCGTCGACGGTGAGGACCTCCTGATTCTTTCCAGCCGCGACGTACTGGCGACCATTACCAAGTAGTCATCGCGACGAGCCCGCTCGTCGCCGACCCAGAGACAAGGAAGACGAATGTCGAAGTTGTTGAAGTTTGATGAAGAGGCCCGTCGCGGCCTCGAAGCCGGTGTCGACAAGTTGGCCGACGCGGTGAAGGTGACGCTCGGCCCCAAGGGCCGCAACGTGGTCATCGGCAAGAAGTTCGGTGCCCCCACCATCACGAACGACGGTGTGTCGATTGCTCGAGAGATCGAGCTCGAGGACCCGTTCGAGAACATGGGCGCCCAGCTGGTGAAGGAAGTGGCGACCAAGACCAACGATGTCGCCGGCGACGGAACCACGACGGCGACCGTGCTCGCCCAGGCGCTGATCAAGGAAGGTCTGCGCAACGTCGCCGCGGGGGCGAACCCCTCGGGACTGAAGCGCGGCATCGAGAAGGCCGTGAAGACGGCCGTCGAGTCGATCCGCGAGCAGGCCGTGGAGGTGTCCAACAAGAGCCAGATCGCTCAGGTCGCCACCATCTCGGCCGCCGACGCCTCGATCGGCGAGGTCATCGCCGACGCCATCGACAAGGTCGGCAAGGACGGCACCGTCACGGTTGAGGAGTCGAACACCTTCGGTATCGAGCTCGAGCTCACCGAGGGCATGCAGTTCGACAAGGGCTACCTCTCGCCCTACTTCGTGACCGACACCGAGCGCCAGGAAGCGGTGCTGGAGGATGCCTACATCCTCTTCACCAGTGGCAAGATCTCCGCGGTGCACGACCTCGTGCCGGTGCTCGAGAAGGTCATGCAGTCGAGCCGTCCCCTGCTCATCATCGCCGAGGACATCGACGGCGAGGCGCTCGCCACCCTCGTGGTGAACAAGATTCGTGGAACCTTCACGTCAGTCGCCGTCAAGGCGCCGGGTTTCGGAGAGCGCCGCAAGGCGATGCTCCAGGACATGGCGATCCTGACCGGCGGCACCGTGATCTCCGAGGAGATCGGCTTGAAGCTCGACTCCGCGACCGTCGACCTTTTGGGCTCCGCCCGTCGGATCGTGGTCACCAAGGACGCCACGACCATCGTGGACGGCGCCGCTACGCCGGCCGACGTCGCTGGTCGCGTCGCCCAGATCAAGCGTGAGATCGAGGATACCGACTCGGACTGGGACCGCGAGAAGCTCCAGGAGCGTCTTGCCAAGCTCGCCGGTGGCGTCGCCATCGTCAAGGTGGGCGCCGCAACCGAGGTCGAGCTCAAGGAGAAGAAGCACCGCATCGAGGACGCCTTGAGCGCCACTCGTGCGGCGATCGACGAAGGCATCGTCGCCGGTGGCGGCACCGCCCTCGTGCGTGCGCGCGTCGCGGTCGACGCCCTCGTCGAGACGCTCAGCGGTGACGAGGCCACTGGTGCTCGAATTGTGGCAAACTCCCTCGAGTCACCTCTTCGCCACATCGCCGCGAACGCCGGCTTCGAAGGCGCCGTCAAGGTGCGCGAGGTCGCCGACGCCAAGGGTTCGATCGGC
>JADGOJ010000030.1 GCA_017883045.1 Acidimicrobiales bacterium | reverse complement strand
ATGGCTGGGCCGAGCGTGCCCGAGATGCCCCAGGACAGGCCCGCCGCGGCGTTGTAGCGGCCACGAAGGTGCTCGGGCGCGATGTCGTTGACGATCGCGGGGCCCACCGGTGACAGCATCGTCTCGCCCAGGGCGAAGATCACCATCGCCGAACAGAGCGAAATGACCGCGAGCACCGCGGGCAGCGACAGCGCGAGGTCGAGGATCACCCAGAAGATGAACCAGAAGACGCCGACGCTCGCCATAACGAGGGTCCGGCTGCGCCCCTCGATGCGGTTGAGCACCCAGAGCTGGGCGAGCACGATGGTGGTGGTGTTGAAGAAGAAGATGATTCCGATCACGTGGATGGGCAGCTTCAAGTTGTTGACGACGAACAGGCTGAAACCGGCTTCCTGGGATCCGTAGCCGCCGACCATCAGCACGATCGAGGCCAGCACGTAGCGCACGAGGCGCGTGTCGCGAACGACCTCGCGCCACCCCTGGGCACTCTTGACCGGGTCGTCGAGGTGCTCTCTGACCGGACCCCCGTGCGCGCGCAGGGTCAAGAAGTAGATTCCCGCGAGCACCGTGATGAGCGCGTTGAACAGGTAGAGGACCACGAACGACCTGGGGTGGTGGAGGTCGACGATGCTCGCCGAGATCAGTCCACCGAAACCGATGCCCAGGTTCACAAGCATGAAGTTGAAGCCGAAGGCGCGCTGGCGGTGCTCTTGGGCCACGAGTCGGCTCAACATCGTGCTGCTCGGCCCCCAACCGGCCCCGCCGAATATCGCGAGCAAGAGCGCTGCCAAACCGGCCTGGGCCCTCGTGTGGGCGAAGGCCCACAGCACGAGCGCCGCCGCATCGGCCGAGAAGGCGACCATCACCACGCGCAGCGGCCCGAAGCGGTCGGTCATCGTGCCCCACAACGGACTGCTCGTCAGTCCCACCAGCGCCGAGGCGGCGAGAAGCAGGGTGGCGAAGCTGGCGGAGAAGTGACGGATGTTGTGGAGATAGACGACGAAGAGCGAGAGCGTGAGGCCGTTGCCGAAGCAGGACAGCAACGTGCAGGCGTAGAAACGGCGCAGGGGGCCGTTGATGCTGCTGCGAAAGTCGGCGGGGACGAGGGACTGAATCAATTTCACGAGGTAGTGAGGCTACCTCAGGCGTTTGTGCAGCGAATCACAAGAAACGGGGGTGGACGATTCGTCCTCGGCGTTACGATTGACAGAGTGGCTCGTCTCCTGGCGGGCGAAAGGCAGTGCATGGCCGTTACCCGAGTACCGAAGAGCCGACCCGATCTCATCAGCGAGATCGCCCTCGACGTCGAGCGCCTCTACAACCGGCACCTCGAGGCGCCGCGCCTCTGGTTCCCCCACGAGCAGATCGACTGGGGCCAGGGCGAGAACTTCGCCGATCGTCCGTGGTCGCCCGAGGACTATCCGCTGGGCGAGGGCGTGCGCAGTTCGATCTACGTGAACCTGCTGACCGAGGACAACCTGCCCTACTACACCAACACGCTCCTGGCCCACGCCCCCAAGGGCCATCCCATACTTGACTGGAACCACCAGTGGACGATGGAGGAGAACCGCCATTCGATGGTGATGCGCGACTGGGTGCACATCAGCCGTTGCATCGACCCGACCCTTCTCGAAGAGGGGCGTCGGGTCCAGATGCACAAGGGCGAGGTGCCCAATCCCGAGACGATGGCCGACCTCATCACCTACGTTTCGTTCCAGGAACGCGCCACGCAGATCGCGCACCGCAACACCGGCGCCAAGCTGCCCAAGGATGACAAGATGGGCCGCAATGTCCTGGCGCTGATCGCGGGCGACGAGACAAAGCACTACCTGTTCTACCGTGACCTCGCCCTCGCCGCCTTCGCAATCGACCCCTCGACGATGATGATCGCGGCAGCCAATATGGTGCGCAACTTCGCCATGCCGGGCACCGGCATCCCGAACTTCACTCGCCACGCCGTACGCATCGCACGCGAAGGCATCTACGGACTCGGACAGTTCTTGAACGACGTGCTCGATCCGGTCCTCAGCCTGTGGGACGTCGACCACCTGGCCGGACTCTCGGCCGAGGCGGAGAGGTCCCGGGTGGAACTCAGGGAGTTCGTGGCAAAGATGTCCGCGACCGTTGAGCGCATGGCCCAGAAGGCGTCCGGCGCGACGCCGGCGATCTCCTAGACCGGCCGTCCCTCCGGCGTCGCGGGCCTCAAGGCTTGCGCTCGCTACTCCTTGGTGTTGGCCACCTTGCGAATGTAGTCCTCGAAGGCCTTCTGTTGGTCCTGGAGGGCGTACAGCTGGCGCTCGTGCATCGAACCGCCGCGCGTCACCAGGTAGACCAGGCAGCCGATCAGGGGTACGAGGGCGAACAGCACCCAGATCGCCTTCAGTGGGCCGTTGAGGTCGGCGCTGCGAAAGATGTCCTGGAAGACGTGGAAGACGAGGATGATCCAGGAGGTCAAGAGGATGAAGAAGAGCGTCGAGAGGAAGACGTCGAGCAACGGGAAGCCAGCGCCAAGCATGGGGCGTCCTTTCAAGTGACGAACTGCTGGTTCGAATCTAACGCTTGGCGGCGGCCGACCTCAGCCACGGAGCAGACCTTCGAGCCGCTCGCGAAGTCGTCGGTCATCACCTTCGATGGACACGGCTTTGGTCCGCGACGTGGCGCCTCGCACGAGTGCGACAGCGTTGGCACGAACCTCGAACGCCTCGGCGAGGGACTTCAGCACCTCGGCCGTCGCGGCGCCGTCGACCGCGCGGGCACGCACGTGTACACTGAGCGCGCCGTCGTACGAGCCGCCGACGCTCGCGACCTTCGAGCCGGGGTGCACGTGGACACTCACGCGGATCATCGCAGCGGGCTGGGGACGTTCGGGTCGGTGGTCACCGTCCCGTTCTAGCAATGAATCAAAGGACAGCACCGTTCTGCGTAGGATTTGTGGACAATGAGGAGTCGTTCGTGGCGTTGAGTGTCCCAGAGGCCATCGCGGCGGTGGCCGCACCCGGACAGTTCTTCGAGGTCGTCGAGGTCGAACGCGAGGGCGTCACCAACCGGATGTTCAAGAACTCGCCGACCCACCTTCGCCAGATCTTCGACACCGCTCGAGGCGTCGACGACACGTTCATGGTCTACGAGGACGAGGAGTGGAGCTTCGCGCGGACCATGGCCGAGGCCGACGCCCTGGGCTACGCGCTCGTCCACCACTTCGGAGTCAAGAAGGGCGACCGCATCGGGATCGCGATGCGCAACTACCCCGAGTGGGTCGTCTCATTCGCCGCCATCCTCTCGATTGGCGCGATATCGGTCTCGCTCAACGCGTGGTGGACCGAGGAGGAGATCGAGTACGCGATCAACGACGCCGGTCTCTCGGTGCTGATCGCCGACAGCGAGCGCATCGAACGAAGCGCCGGCCCCTGCCAGCGCGCGGGGGTGAGGATGCTCGGCGTGCGACTCGACGAACTCGAACCGCTCGAACAGGCCGTCGAGCACTGGCACGACGTGGTGGTCCGCGGTCACCCGATGCCCGACGTGCCGATCACCGAGGACACCGACGCGACGATCCTCTACACCTCGGGCACGACCGGCTTCCCCAAGGGCGCGGTCTCGACCCACGGCGCGGTCGCCCAGACGATCATGGCGTTCTCCGCGGGTGGCGCGATCCAGGCGGTGCGGCGCACGCCCGACGAGGAGGTGAGTTCGCTCCCGGCGTGCTTCATCCTGGTCGTCCCGTTGTTCCACGTCACCGGCTGCATCCCCGTGATGATGTCGTGCTTCACGCTGCATCTGAAGCTCGTGATGATGTACCGCTGGGAGCCCGAGCGCGCATTGCAGCTCATCGAACGTCACCAGGTGACCAACTTCGTCGGGGTCCCCACGCAGTCCTGGGACCTGCTTGAGAGCCCGAACTTCGATAGGTTCGATACCTCGTCATTGAATGCTGTCGGTGGCGGCGGCGCGCCGGCTCCACCGACGCTGGTCACGCGCGTCGAGGGATCGTTCAAGCGGGGCCACCCCAATCTCGGCTACGGCATGACCGAGTCCAACGCCTACGGACCGGGCAACTACGGCGAGGACTACGTCAACCACCCCCTGTCGACGGGTCGGGTCCCGACCATCGTGATGGACGTCGAGATCCGCGACCCCGAGATGCGCCCGGTCGCGCGCAACGAGAGCGGTGAGATCTGGATGAAGTCGCCCACTCTCATCCGCGGCTACTGGGAGAAGCCCGAGGCCACCGCCGAGACGATCGTCGAGGGCTGGTTGCGCACCGGCGACCTCGGCTACGTCGACGATGAGGGCTTCCTCTACATCGAGGACCGCTTGAAGGACATGATCCTGCGCGCCGGCGAGAATGTCTACTGCGCCGAGGTCGAGTCGGCGATCTACGAGCACCCGGCGGTCTACGAGGCCGCGGTGATCGGGTTGCCCGACGAGCGACTGGGCGAGGAGGTCGCGAGCGTGGTGATGCTGAAGCACTCGATGACCCTGACCCACGAGGAGCTTCACTCGCACCTCACGACGAGGCTCGCGAGCTTCAAGATCCCGACCCGCGTCGTCTTCACTCACGAACCGCTGCCGCGCAACGCCGCCGGCAAGCTCCTGAAGCGCGAGATGCCTCGGCTCTACTTCGACTGAGCGGCGCCGATCGCCGCGCGGGCGTACTCGGCGAGGTTCATCTCCTCCAATTCGGCGAGCGCGAACCAGCTGGCGTGGTCGGTCGTGCCGTGCACCTCGTGGCGCAGTTCGCCGCCCTCGAGGTCGACGGTGAACAGGATGCGCACCGTGTGGATGCGGTCGCCGTTGTCGCGCCGACGCACGTCACTCACGACCCCGAGCAGGCGTGGGCGGTGCACCACGAGACCGGTCTCCTCGTGGAACTCTCGCACGAGCGTGTCCTCAGGCGCCTCGCCGAAGTCGATGCCTCCTCCGGGTAGCCACCACAGCGGGGGAGTGTGGCGCGGGTTCGAGGAGCGCACGAGCGCGACGCGCCCCTCGTCGATCAGGACCCCGTAGGAGCGGACGCTGGTGTGCTGCTTACTCATGAGATGGCTTACGTCCTAGTTCGATCTTCGTGGGCGCGGGGATGCTCGGACCAGCCAGGAAGGTGGCGCGACAACCTTCACTGCAGAAATAGTAGGTGATTCCGTCGGGGCCGACGGCATTCGGGGCGCTGTGCGCGTCCACGCGCATCGAACAGACCGGGTCGACCTGGTCGCCCTCGGCGTCCTCGTACATCCCCCCCGGCGCCGATTGGCGGTCGAACCGCTCGGCGCAACGCGACGAGCAGAAGTAGTAGTCCACGCCGTCGCGTTGTCGCATCGCCGCGGGTGCGGCGATGTCGACGGTCATCCCGCAGATCGGATCGGTCGCGCTGAGGGTGCGGGGCTCTCCTCCTCGTGTGAGCAGCCACAGCGTGATGAGCACGATGGCCGCGGCGATGTTGAGCGCGAGGGTCCAGCCCATCTCGAAGCGGCCGCTCATCACGCTGGTGTGGTGTGACGCGGGGATCATGTGCGCGAGGTTGAACAGCCGGTCGACCACGAGTCCGCCGGCGCTCATCACGAGCCAGAGCAGCGCGAAGAGCCGAAGTGCGGGTTTCGTGCCGTAGAAGCGTCGGTAGATCAGCAGCAGCGGCAAGGTCACCAGGTCCGCGAAGATGAAGCTGATCACGCCGCCGAAGGCCACCCCGTTGGCCCAGAGCGCCGCGGCGAGGGGGATGTTGCCCACGGAGCAGACGAACGAGATCACCGCGAGCAGTGGCGCGAGCGCGGCGTTCTCGACGACGGTCCAGCCGCCGTGGCCGGAGAGAAAGACGTTGCTCCACCACGTCGCGGGCACGTGCGTCGAGACGAAACCGGCGATGAGGAACCCGGCCAACAGCTCCTTGCGCAACATTGTGAGGTCGCCCATCGTGTAGCGAGCGGCCAGCCGGTAGTTCTCCCTCGACCTGAAGCGCTCACGCCAGCCCTCACTCGATGGCCTGACGGGCGGAGGCGAGTCCACGAGCACCCTCTCGCGCAGCGCCACCTGGGACCTCTCCGAGAAGACGAGATGAGTCAACAGCGCCAGCCCCGCGATCATCACGACGCCGCCGAACAGCTGGCCCGCGACGAACTGCCATCCGAGAAGGAGATAGAGCACGACACCGAGCTCGATCACCAGGTTCGTCGAGGCGATCATGAAGACGATGGAGTTCGTCCACGACGCGCCGCGCGCGAAGAGCGCGCGAGCCATCGCGCTGGCGGCGTAGCTGCACGAGGACGAGATCACCCCCAGGAGCGAGGACTCGGCGACCGTCGCTAGCGAGGTGGCCCCGAGGCGAGAGCGCAGTCCGTCGCGGGGCAGGAAGCTCTGCACCATGCCCGACAGCGTGAAGCCGAGCACGAGCGGCCACCAGGTCATCCAGACCATGGCGAGCGCCTCTTTGAACCCGGTGCCGAGCCAGTGCAGCATCGGGTTCAACGCGGCGAGCATCGCCTACCTGGTGGTGGGGAAGCCGAGGTCGATCTGGGACTCCGACGGCAGGGGCCAACGGGTCGTGACGACCTTGGCGCGGGTGTAGAACGTGAACCCCTCGGGCCCGTAGATGTGCGAGTGGCCGAACAGCGAGTTCTTCCAGCCGCCGAACGAGTAGGAGGCGACGGGCACCGGGATCGGCACGTTGATGCCGATCATCCCGACGCTGACCTGTCGCGAGAAGAGTCGCGCGGCGTTGCCGTCGCGGGTGAAGAGCGCCACGCCGTTGCCGTACTGGTTGGCGTTGATCATCGCCACAGCCTCGGCGTAGGTCGCCACTCGCGCGACGCCGAGCACCGGTCCGAAGATCTCGTCGTCGTAGGCCTTGGTGCCCGGTCGCACGCCATCGAGCAGGCAGGGTCCGACGAAGAAGCCCGGACTCGACGCCAGGCCCGTCCCGTCACGCACGACCTTGATGCCGTCGTCGGGCGCCGAACTCACGTAGCCCACGATGCGGTCGCGGTGCTCTTTGGTGATGACCGGTCCGAAGTCGCTCGTCGGGTCGACGCCGGGTCCTACCGTCAGGCGGTCGAGGCGGTCGGTGATCTTCTCGATCAGGGCGTCGGCGACGTCGCCGACGGCCACGACGACGCTGATCGCCATGCACCGCTCGCCGGCCGCCCCGTACCCGGCGTTGATCGCGGCGTCCGCCGCGATGTCGAGGTCGGCGTCGGGCAGTACCACCATGTGGTTCTTGGCCCCGCCGAGCGCCTGGACGCGCTTGCCCGCGGCAGTGCCGGCCTGGTACACGTGGCGCGCGACCGGCGTGGAGCCGACGAAGCTGATGGCGTCGATGCCCGCGTGCTCGATCAGTTGCGTGACGGTGTCGGCGTTGCCGTGGAGCACGTTGAACACCCCTGCGGGCAGCCCCGCCTCGGCGAGCAACTCGCCGAGGCGAACCGATACCGACGGATCGCGCTCGGACGGCTTCAAGATCACGGCGTTGCCGCTCGCCAGGGCGTTGGCCGTCATCCAGAGCGGCACCATGGCGGGGAAGTTGAAGGGCGTGATCGCCGCCACCACGCCCACGGGCTCGCGCACCGAGTGCACGTCGACGCCGTCGGCGACCTGGCTCGAGAAGTCCCCCTTCAAATGCTCGATCAGCCCGCAGGCGTACTCGACATTCTCGAGGCCACGGGCCAGTTCGCCACGAGCGTCGACGATGGTCTTGCCGTGCTCTTCGGTCATCTGGGCCGCCAGTTCGGCGGCGTGCTCGACCAGGAGCTGACGGAACGTGAAGAGGATGTTGGTGCGCTGGGAGAGCGATGAGTTGGCCCAGCTCAGCGCGGCACGTCGTGCGGTCGCCACCACGTCGTCGACGAGGCTGGCGTCCGCCACCGCGACGTGGGCGATCACCTCTCCCGTCGCGGGGTTGTAGACCGGCAGGCCACCGGACCCCTCCACTCGTTCGCCGTCGATGAAGTGAGGGATTGTCCGCATTGAAACCTCTTTCGCCCTCGCCAATCTAATGGCTCGGTGGCGCAACGCCGTTAGGGTTGGTCCATGGGTCAGGTGGAGGAGAATCGGGCGTTACGAGACGCCGCCGCGGTCGAACCCGTGGGCCCCGGTCGCTACAGCGTGCAGCTGTCGAGGTACTACACGATTCCCGGCGGCTATCCCAACGGCGGCTACCTGCAGTGCGTGATGGCCAACGGGGCGCTGGCCGCCGCGAGCGCCGAAGGGTCGCACCACCTCCACACCACTTCGATCACCACCAACTTCATCGGGGCGCCGGCGCCCGGCCCGGCGGAGCTTCTGTGCGAGGTCCGGCGCATCGGACGAGGTGTTTCGTTCGTGCACGTGGCACTGCTCCAGGAGGGCCAGGTGGTGACCGAGTCCCTGGTCACCCTGGGCAACCTGCACGAGGACTCGATCGTTCGCTACATGGACGCCCGGGTCCCCGACCTGGCGCCACTCGAGGAGTGCGTCAGGTCGCGCGCCGGCGACGAGATCACGATGGGCGGCGTCCTCGACGGACGACTCGACCCTTCGTGCGTCGGGTGGATGAACGGTGAGATCGCCGAGCGTGGCGAGGTGAAGGGCTGGCTGCGCCTCGACGACGGGGACGCCTCGTGGAGCGGGTGGAGCGTCCTGCTCGCGACCGACGGCATGGTCCCGGGCACGTTCCCGCTCGGATCGTCGGGGTGGGTGCCGACCTTGCAGCTGACGTCCTACGTGCGTCGGGTTCCCGCGGGTGAGTGGCTGCGAGCGCGCCAGTGGTGCATCGTCATCGCCGACGGTGTGGTCGACGAGCGCTGCGAGCTGTTCGACGACCGCGGAGAGCTCGTCGCCTCGTCGAGCCAGATCGCCATGGTCCGATTCCCGAGCACCCACTAGCCAATGGCACCGAGCGGCCCGCGCGTCAATGACGATGGGTCGATCACGATTCGCGCGCGCCTCGTGATCCCGAGCGACGAGATCGCGTTGCGCGTGACGACGTCGGGGGGCCCAGGCGGACAGCACGCCAATCGATCGCTCACCCGGGTGGTGGCCTCGTTCCACGTCAATGACTCCGCGGTCCTCTCCGAGGCCGATCGCCAGCTCCTCAACGAGAAGGTCGGTTCGGTCGTGCGCACCAGCGCCAGTCGGTACCGGTCCCAGGGCCAGAATCGCAGCGCCGCGCTTCTGCAGCTGGCTGACAAGATCGCCGTCGCGCTGATCCGTCAACCGCCGCGAAGGCCCACCAAACCCACGAAGGGCTCGAAGATCCGCCGGGTCGATGAGAAGAAGGCCCGCAGTCGGGTGAAGCAGCAGCGCCGCCGGCCGCTCGAGGACTAGCGCAACAGCTCGAGGTGGCGCGCGATCTTGCCCAGCGCCGAGTGCATGAGGCTGTCGAGGGCGGTGTCCGAGTCCTCGTGGGGACCCTTCAGCGGGGTGAGCGAGGCGTAGCCGGCCGCGAGCAGGGCGCCGTCTTCATCGGCGTCCTCGTCGCTGACGTCGCCGAGCTCGGGGGTGGCGGCGCCGAGGCGCAACGGCAGTTCGCCCTCCTCGCCGAGCGGCTCTCCACCGGCCTTGGGTCCGGCCGTCTTCACGATGCCGGCCGTCGAGATGCGCCCGCGACGAACGCCCTTCAGCTCACTGGCAGGAAGATTCGGGACGTTGAGGTTCAAGAGGGTGCGCGACGGCGCGCTCAAGAGTTCGTCGAGCACCTCGACCGCGACCGCGGCCGCGGTGTCGTAGTGCACGTCGGCACCCCACTGGACCGAGACCGCAAGGCCCGACAGCCCGAGCTGCGCCCCGGTCAGGATCGCGCCGACCGTGCCCGAGTGCAGCACACTTCGACCCACATTGGCGCCCGCGTTGATCCCCGAGAGGATCAGGTCAGGTTGGAAGTCGAGTCCACCGGTCGCGCCGATGATGGCGCAGAGCGCGGGAGGGGCCTCGAGACCGTAGGTGGGGATGGACTCGGCGCCGACGATGGTGTGACGCCGGTAGTGCACGCTCGGGTGGTCGAAGACGTCCCCGACCGCCGAGGACATCCCCGAGTGGTTGGTGTGCGGGGCGACGATGATGGCCTCGCGAACCTCGCCGGCGGGACCCTCCTCGATCCACCTCGCGACGTGGCGCGCGAGCACCGCGATCCCGGGCGCCAGGATGCCGTCGTCGTTGGTAATGAGAATACGCATAGTGCGTACGATAACTGTCCTAAGTTAAAGGGCAGTGAAAACAAGGAAAAGCCACCGTGCTCCCCTCAGGTGAACAGATTGCGATCGCCCACGGCGACGAACGTGCCGTGATCACCGAGGTGGGCGCGACGTTGCGAACGTTCGTGAAGGGCGGGCTCAGCGTCATCGAGGGCTTCGCGGGCGAGGAAGTACCGACCGGAGCCAGGGGACAGGTGCTCTTTCCGTGGCCCAATCGACTCGGTGATGGCGAGTGGTCGTACTCGGAACGCACCGGGCGGCCCAGGATTGACGACGTCGGGCACTCGACGGCGATCCACGGCCTGGTGCGGTGGCGCCCCTTCCGGGTCGATTCGGTCAACCAGAACCGCTGCTCGTTGTCGCTGCTGCTGCACCCGACGCCCGACTATCCATTCCTGAGCGAGATCAACGTCACCTATCACCTGGGCAAGTTCGGCCTGACCGTCACGACGACGGTGACGAACCGCGACGACGTGCCGATCCCCTTCGGCGTGGGGTTCCACCCGTACCTCGCGGTCACGACGCCGACGATCGAGGGCGCCGAACTCGAGATTCCTGCCACCGCCTACGTCGCGGCGGATGACCGCCAGCTTCCCACCGGCGAGATACTGCCCCTGCTCGGCCAGGCGCTCGACTTCACCAAGCGAAAGTCGGTCAGCGGACACGAGCTCGACGTGACCTTCACCGAGTTGCGCCGCGATGACTCGGGTCTGGCGACCGTGGTGCTCGCCGACGCCAACGGGGGCGAGGTCGAGTTGAGCGTTGACCGGAACTTCCCCTACCTTCAGGTGTACACCGGTGACAAGCTCGAGCGCGGCCGACGCCGCACGTCGGTGGCGGTCGAGCCGATGACGTGCCCGCCGGATGCGCTGCGCAGTGGCAAGGACGTCGTGGTGCTCGAGCCGGGTCAGCACTGGGCCGGCTCGTGGCGGCTGCGTCGACGATGACCATGGCCGGGAAGGTCGTGCTGGTCACCGGCTCGACGAGCGGCATCGGCGAGGCGACCGCACTGCGTTTCGCGAGCGACGGCGCGACCGTCGTGTTCAACTCGGCGCGCAGCGTCGAGGCGGGCGAGCGCCTGGCCAACGACACTCCGGGATCGTGCTACATCCAAGCCGACATCGCGCGCGCCGATGACTGCGCGCGACTGATCGAGCAGGTGATGGCCCAGTGCGGACGACTCGACGTGCTCGTGAACAACGCCGGAACCACCAAGGTGATTGCCCACCGCGACCTCGAGGCCGCGACGCTCGACGTGTGGCGCGAGATCTTCGAGGTCAACGTCTTTGGCACGTGGGGGCTCTGTGTGGCCGCGATGGACTCGCTGCGTGCAGCCAAGGGATCGATCGTCAACGTCTCTTCGATCGCCGGGATCCGGCCCACGGGTTCATCGATCCCCTACGCCGCCTCCAAGGCGGCCCTGAACCACGTCACGGCACTACTCGCCAAGGTCGTCGGACCCGACGTGCGGGTGAACGCGGTCGCCCCGGGTCTCGTGGACACGCCGTGGACCAAGGACTGGGACGCGGTCCGCGGCTTCGTGGAGTCGGTCGCCCCGCTGAAGCGCAGCGGCACTCCCCAGGACGTCGCCGACGTGATCCTCTCGCTCGCCACGACGCCCTACGTCACCGGCCAGGTCGTGGTCGTCGACGGCGGACTGAGCCTCGCTACCTGACCCGCTGGGTCGGCGGCACGAAGACTCGCAGCAGCGCGCACAGCGCCGACGTTGCGGGCTGGATCAGGAGCGGGTTCACCAGCGGTCGACTCTTCACGCCGAGCAGGTCGCGTTCCCACGGGGTCAGCAGGGCGAACGCACTCTGGACGAGCAGCCAGTAGGCCACCCTCTGGTGGAGCCCCTTCACCACGCCCTTCGCCACGAAGTCCCTCGCGGTGACACCTTCGGGACACAGGCGCAGTTCGGGCCTGAACTTTTCGAGCGTCTCGTCGAGTTCGGCCACGTTCGTCGGGGGGTGCTCGACGCCGAGGTCGCGCGCCATCGTGGCCATCTCGTTGACGTAGACGTCGGCCTCGTGATCGTTGAGCCGCAACCTGCCGAATCGCCGGTAGCCCGCGAGGAACATCGAGGTCTCCGCCGCATGCACCCAGGCCAGCAGGTGGGGGTCGTTGGCGTAGTACGCGACGCCGTCGTCGGCGATGCCGCGGACCGGCTGGTGGACGGCCAGGACCCGTTCGATCGCGGCGTACGCCGTGGTCTTCGAGCCGTAGGTCGTGTAGCCGATGAAGTTCGCCGTCTGCAACAGACGGCCCAGGGGGTCGTGCTGGTAGCGCGAGTGCTGCGCCACGCCGGCCATCGTGTAGGGGTGCAGCATCTGGGTGAAGAGCGACCCGAGGCCGCCGACGATCATCGACGCCAGGTCGCCGTGGACGACGCGCGCGACCCCGTCGACCGCGAAGTACGCCTGATCGGGATCGTCACAGCGGGGCGGCGGATCCCTCGTGAGGCCCACGGTGCTGCGGATGCTCACGTTCATGCGCTTGCGGTGTCGAGCCAGCGCCTCGCGGACCCACCTGGTTGTCACCGTGTCCTCCTCGGGCGATTCCCCCAATCCACAATATGGTCGTCCGCTTTCCTTCAGTGCGGTCGTCTGCGACACTGGTGACGTGGCTTCCACCAAACCCCTTCGCACGACGTCGCCTGAGAGCGACGTCCTCGTCAAGGATGCCGTCGAGACCCAGAAGCCCTGGAACGTGATCGTGTGGAACGATCCCGTGACCCCGATGACCGTGGTCGTCGTGATCTTCAAGAGGATCTTCGGCTACTCGAACAACAAGTGCACGCAACTGATGCTGGCGGTGCACCATGAGGGTCGGGCCCTCGTCTGGTCGGGAGCACGAGACCGCGCCGAGTCCTACTGCGTCAAGCTTCAGGTCGCGGGCCTGCAGAGCACCATCGAACAGGACAACTAGTGGCTGGCTCGAAGCTGTTCGTCCGACGTCGAGACGGCCGCATCGAGGTGCGGATCAACGACTACGGAAGGTCAATCGTCAGAGGTTCCTTCTCCAGCGTCCTCGCCGCAGAGCGCGACCCGGATCACGAGTGGCACGTCGTGCTCTCGGGACCGATCGACCCGAGTCTCGATCACGACAACCCCATCGCGATGTTGACACGACAGAACGAGACCTCGACGAACGCCGAGCTGGCCGGACTCACGGTCGACGAGCAGTTCTTGACCGACGCCGAGGCCTGGGCGTGGTTGACGACGCTGCAGGTGGCCCTGCGATCGACCGTCCAAACGAAGGGCCTCTTGAGCGACGAGCAGCTCGCCTCGTGTGACGAGGAACTCTTGACGTACGTGCAGACGCTCCAGCAGTTCCTGTTCCAACTGGCCGACTGCTTCTAGCGACGCGTCCGCCCCAACAACAACTATCGGACAGTTCGTGGCCATCGCCATCGCTCCGGACGTGATGGCCTCCTAGCCTCGCACCATGACAGTCGCCACTGATCGACTCGAGATCTCGCGACTCGTCCATCGCTTCGGGTTCGGACCCAAGCCCGGCCAGTACCTCGAACTGCTCGGTGGCGGCGTCACCAAGACGCGCGGGTCGGTGCTGCACCGTCACGCCGGCGACCCCGGGCTCGCCGCGGTCGCCGACCCGGGCATCACCGACCTCGGTCCGCCCCCCTCGAGCGGAGAAAACACCGCCCACTACCGGTCGGTGTCCGATGCGGTTGCGGGCTTCCTCACCCAGATCGGCTCGACGGCGCGGGCGAGCGACGTCGTCGTGATGGTCTACTCCGAGTTCGGACGTCGAGTGAAGGCGAACGGCTCCCAGGGGACCGACCATGGCACCTCGGCTCCGGTCTTCGTCGCGGGCGCACGGGTCATTGGTGGCTTCTACGGCGAACAGCCGTCGCTGACCAACCTGGTCAACGGCGACCTCGCGGTCACGACCGACTTCCGCGACGTCTACGCGTCGATGCTCGAAGACGTCCTGTCCGCCGACGCGGCCCAAGTGCTCAACAAGTGGCCGACCAAGTTGAAGCTGATCGCCACCTGAGTCCACGGCGAGGCGTCCTAGGGGGTCGCCGTCGTACCCACGATCCGAACGATCTCCGCCACCATCTCCTCGGCACTGGTGCCGGTGCCGAAGACCGCGGCGACGCCGGCCTTCTTCATGTCCTCGAGGTCGTTGCTGGGCACGATGCCCCCGACGACGACGGGGATGTCCGAGCCCTGGGCCCGCAGCGCCTCGACGACCAGTGGCGCGAGGGTGAGGTGGGCCCCGGACAGCATCGAGAGACCGACGACGTCGACGTCCTCTTGGATGGCGGCGTGGGCGACCGTCTCGGGGGTCTGGAACAGGCCGGTGTAGACGACCTCCATGCCGGCGTCGCGCAGCAGCCGAGCCACGACCTTGATGCCGCGGTCGTGGCCGTCGAGGCCGACCTTGGCGACGAGGACCCGGATGGTCACAGCGTCGGCACCTCCACGTGGCGCCCGAAGACCCCGACCATGGCCGTCATCATCTCGCCGACGGTGACGTAGGCGCGCGCGGCGTTGATCAGCGCGGGCATCAGGTTGACCTCGGGATCGACGGCGTCCTTCCGAAGGTTGTCGATGGCGCGGGCCACGGCCTCGTCGTCGCGACTCTGGCGCACTGCGCGCAGGCGGCCGACCTGCTTGCGTTCGTCGGCGTTGGTGATGCGCAGTATCTCGAGGTCGGCGTCGTCGTTGCCCTCGGTGAAGTCGTTCACCCCCACGACGATGCGCGTGCCCTCGTTGAAGGAGCGCTCGAGCTGGTAGGCCGAGTCGGCGATGCGGCCCTGGAACCAGTTCTCCTCGATCCCCTTCACGCAGCCCTCGAGCATCGAGCCCTCGCCCAGGGCCATGATCTCGGCGAATAGCGCCTCGGCCTGGCGCTCCATCTCGTCGGTCAGCTCCTCGACGAAGTAGGAGCCGCCGAGCGGGTCGGCCACGTGCACGACGCCCGTCTCGTGGGCGATGATCTGCTGGGTGCGCAGCGCGATGCGCGCGGCCTTCTCGCTGGGCAGGGCCAGCGCCTCGTCCATGGAGTTGGTGTGCAGACTCTGCGTGCCGCCGAGCACGCCGGCCAGCGCCTCGATGGCGGTGCGCGCGATGTTGATCTCGGGCTGCTGGGCGGTGAGCGACACGCCCGCGGTCTGGGTGTGGAAGCGCAGCTGCCACGAGCGTTCGTCGCGGGCCGCGTAGTGGTTCCTCATCCAGCGCGCCCAGATGCGCCGCGCCGCGCGGTACTTGGCGATCTCCTCGAAGAAGTCGATGTGGGCGTTGAAGAAGAACGACAGGCGCGGCGCCACCTCGTCGACGCCGAGGCCGGCCTGCTGGGCGAGCTCGACGTAGGCGAAGCCGTTGGCCAGGGTGAAGGCCAGCTCCTCGGCGGCGGTCGAACCGGCCTCGCGGATGTGGTAGCCCGACACCGAGATCGAGTTCCACCGCGGCATCTCGGCCGCGCTGAAGGCGATGGTGTCGCGCACGAGGCGCATTGACGCGCGAGGGGGGAAGACGAACTCCTTCTGGGCCTGGTACTCCTTCAAGATGTCGTTCTGCAGCGTGCCGCCGAGTCGCGAACGAGGGACACCGGACTCCTCGGCCTGGGCCACGAACAGCGCCAGCATCACCGCGGCGGGCGAGTTGATGGTCATGCTCGTGGTGATGGTGCCGAGGTCGATGCCGGCGAACAGGTCGCGCATGTCGGCGAGGGAGTCGATCGCGACCCCGCAGCGTCCGACCTCGCCGAGCGCCATCGGGGCGTCCGAGTCGAGCCCGAGCAGCGTCGGCATGTCAAAGGCCGTCGAGAGCCCGGTGCCGCCCGACGCGATGATCTCCTTGAAGCGCCGGTTGGTGTCGAGCGCGGTGCCGAAGCCCGCGAACATCCGCATGGTCCACAGGCGCGAACGGTACATCGACGCGTGCAGGCCGCGGGTGTAGGGGAATTGGCCGGGGAACTCGCCGTCGCGGGGCCCGTAGACCGGCTCGAGCGCGATACCCGACATCGTCGCGAAGGCGGCGTCGCGCGTGGGCGACGCGCGGAAGGCCTCGAGCCACTTGTCGTAGGCACTCGCTGGGGACATCACTTCTCCTTCGGACGACCGGTCCTATCCCGAGCATAGGTTCGCAGCTCCACGGCGGTCTGCGGGCCGGAGTCTGCACACCGGTGCCTCTCCGTTCCACGAACCTGCTCGACGTCGGATCTCGCATTGGCAAAGCACTGGAGTGGGCGGTACCATCGCTGGTCTAACGCGTCACCTTGCGATTGGGGTCATTCGATGGAGATTGCACCGACGAGGGCCTCGCAAGTCGCCAGCGGTCTAGCGCACGAGATCGCTGAGTCGGGTGTTCTCGTGAGGGTCGTGAGTGCGATCTCGCAGCGCCAAGGATCCGCAGATGGGGGAGGGCGCCGATGAGGATCCTGGTCACGGGTGCCGCTGGGTTCATCGGCTCGACGACGGCCGAGTTGCTGGTGGCGAAAGGCCATGACGTCGTCGCGCTCGACAACCTCGCATCGGGTCGGGCCGAGAACGTCCCTGTGGGCGCGACGTTCATCGAAGGCGACTGCGGCGATGAGCAACTCGTGACGTCGCTCGGAACGTTCGAGGCCTGCGTCCATTTCGCGGCGCGGATCGAACCTGGTGAGTCGATGAAGTACCCCGAAGTGTTCTTCGCCAACAATGTCGCGTCGAGTTTTCGACTGCTCAACGCCTTGGTGCACACCGGGGTCGAACGCTTCGTCTTCTCGTCATCGTGCGCGGTCTACGGCGATCAGGTCGAGATGCCCATTGGTGAAGACCGGTCCACTGCACCCCACAGTCCCTACGGACAGTCCAAACTCATGGTCGAGCAAGGCCTGCAGTGGCTCGTGGAACTCGGTCGGCTGAGGGCCGCGTCGTTGAGGTACTTCAACGCCGCGGGCGGGACACTGGCGCACCCGGAGAACCACAATCCGGAGATCCACTTGATCCCGATCGCCCTTGATGCCGCGGTCGGCCGCCGCAGCCATCTCGAGATCTTCGGCAATGACTATCCGACCCCGGACGGCACGTGCGTTCGTGACTACATTCACGTGAGCGACCTTGCCGAGGCGCACGCCCTGGCAATCACTGCGCTCGCGGATCATGCGGGTCTCACGCTGAACCTGGGTACCGGCATCGGATCCTCCAACAAGCAGATCGTCGAGACGGTGAAGAAGGTGACCGGACGCGATTTCGAGGTTCGCTACGTCGCTCGCCGCGCGGGGGACCCGGCCGCCGCCGTTGCCAGCAACGGTCGCGCCCGCGAGATCCTGAGGTGGCAACCTCTCGAGTCCGACCTGGAGAACATCGTGACCGACGCCTGGGCCGCCTATCAGTCGATCTAGGACCTTCGCACCGAGCGGGAACGTGCGACCTCTCTGCTAGACAACAGCGCGAACCAGGAACTGAATCGCTGTTCACGTTGATGATGCGGGTTTGCGTGTCGACCTGCCAAGCAGCCCGTCGGTCCAGACAACCGCGAACAGCCGACCTCGCCTATCCGAGTTGGGAAGTTGTTGACATTGCGTAGGTTGCATCTTGATTCTGGTTTGAGAACTTGGATTCATGATGAATCTCAAGGGCAATCCATCCATGGCGCGACGCGCATCCAACCGAATTCCGAAGTTCGCCACCGTCGTTCTGGCTTCGTCTCTCGTGGTCGGACTCGTTGGTTATGCTGCCGGCGCTTCAGTCCGCGCCTACGCCCCGGCCACGTTGGGCGTAGGGACGCTGAACAGTCAGGCGGCCGTGAGCGCTGCCCGTTACGCGTCGTTGAGGCACCACCTAGGGCACGATTCCACGACCACGACGCTTTCAGCGACCACGACGAGCACGCTGGCTAGCCCGACCACGACCACGACCACGGTCACGCCGTCGGTGACCACGACCATCTTCGCGCCGTTCTCGACCTCGATAACGATTGCGCCGTCGGTTGCGACCACCACCTTGGCACCTTCGCCGACCACGACCATTGCGCCGACCACGACCATTCCAGCGACCACGACCACCCTGACCGCCTCCTCAACTGGCGTCGCCTCGGGTACGGAGCCTTCGGGCGTGGCACCTCCTGGAGCGAATGCTCTATCGGGGTACTCGCAGAGCTACGTCAACGACTTCTCCGGATCCTCGCTTCCGGCAGGGTGGTACACCTATGACGGCGTTCCCGGCGGTGACCCCGGTGCGCAGTGGAACAGCAGTCACGTGGTTGTTGGCGGCGGCCTTCTGCAATTGAACACTTGGCAGGACCCGGCGTTCAACAACGAATGGGTGGCAGGCGGATTGTGTCAGTGTGGCGTTGCCCGCACGTACGGCGCCTACTTCGTGCGTTCGCGAGTGACCGGCGCCGGCCCGACCAACGTGGAGTTGCTGTGGCCCAGCGGCCCTTCGTGGCCGCCCGAGGTCGACTTCAACGAGACCAACGGCAGTGCGGGCGCAACCTCCGCCTCGAACATCTGGGCCATCTCGGGCTCGAGCCGAAGCCAGGTCCAGTCGTTCTTGACGATCGACATGACCCAGTGGCACACGTGGGGCGTGATCTGGACCGCCTCGTCGATTACCTACACCGTCGACGGCCGAGTCTGGGGAACAGTCTCCGTACCTTCAGAGATTCCGAACCAGCCGATGACGCTGGACCTGCAGCAGCAGACCTGGTGCTCGTCCGGATTCGCGTGCCCTAGCGCTCCGCAGTCGATGCAGATCGACTGGGTGGCGGAGTACAGCGCGAACTAGCTGCGGGATTCCCCGGTCAACAACCAGAAGAGCAGTTCCCAGAGATCGGCAAGTTATGGCAAGGGCGCAAGACAACACCACCGAGTCCACCGAGTCCACCGCGTCCACCGCGTGGCGCGGACGCCATACGGGTCAGACTGCGGAGCGTTCCACACCGTACTCGCCACTACCGCGCTCGACGAGTGGCTGCAGACGACGTGGCCCGGGAGGTGCGGGACTTCGAGCCTTTGCACTGGAAGTGCCGGTAAATGAGATGTTCGCGGGAATCACGATGTTCAGGAAGTTGAATCAACCGTCCGCTACAGGACCGGCCGAGGCGACAACGGGGTCTTCGGTTCACATGGCCGTCTCGGGAAGAGGGGTGCCGTGTTTGCAGTCGCCGACGATGATTATATTTCAAGTTGACAAACCAAGCGCGAACTGCAATCCTTTTGGATGCAGGGGCTGATGAGGAGAGGACTAGTGGTGTCTGTCAACCCTGGCGCTTCGATGCCCGGCGCCGATGACTGCTCGCGTCGTATCGAGCCCCACGGTCGGCCTATCGTCTCGGTCATGATCCCAACGTTGAATGAGGCCGGGAACCTGCCCTTCGTCCTCAACACAATCCCCAATTGGGTCGATGAGATCGTATTGGTTGACGGCAGGTCCCAGGACGACACGCTGCGAGTGGCCAAGGTTCTGTTTCCCGATATTCGTGTCATCAAGGAACTGCGTCCAGGCAAGGGTGCGGCGATGCGCGCCGGCTTCGAGGCGGCCAAGGGTGACTTCATCATCGCCTTGGACGCAGATGGCTCGATGGACGGGGCGGAGATAGGTGCCTTCCGAGACGCCCTCGCCGCCGGCGCTGACTACGTGAAGGGCACGCGATTCGGCCCAGGCGGGGGATCAGCCGACATCACCGCCTTCCGGCGATTCGGCGATGGTGGCATCTGCTTCTTGATCAGAATCCTTTTCGGTGCACGCTACACCGACGCCACTTACGGGTACATTGGCGTGCGAAAGGACTGCGTTGAAAAGTTGGGCATCGACTCGGACGGGTTCGAAGTCGAGACCCTGATTGGCATCCGTGCGCATCGGGCCGGACTTCGAACTGCGGAGGTCCCCTGTTTCGAGGCGACTCGGATTCACGGCGAAAGCAATCTCCATGCTCTGAAGGACGGTCTTCGGATCCTTCGGACCATTGTCAAGGAAAGGCTACGAGGGAGTCGTCATGCATCGGCATAGCGAATTCGGCGCGGGCTCAGGGACCATCACAAAGAACACCCCCGCAATAGTCGTTGCCGGACCGAGTTCGTCATTGACGATCCCCGGGATCATCGTCTCTCAGATTGTTCAAGCAATCTCTGAGAGGAACTCGGTGTTGAGGATTGAAGTCGATTCCGCGACCGATTTCGATGCAGGGCTGCATCGCTCCCCATCGCTGGCTGCGGCCCATCACTCCGCCGTCCCGGGCAACATCGTGAGCTACGTGGCACCGGGCAATTCGAGATTGCGCGCACAGGCCTTTGAAGAGTGGATTCCTCGTGATGCCCGCGCGGCGATCGCCTTTGCGTGGCCGGGTCTCGACAACTCGTGGATAGGCCAGTTCCTGGCGTCGGCGAAGGTTGCCGGGACGCCGTCCATGGTGGTCTGCGTGAGTCTGCCTAAGTCGAATCTGGCGAAAGTCGCGGCACTGGCTGAAGCCATGTCAGAGGCGGAACTGGTGCTTGTGGGCAACGCCACCGAGGCCGACGCCCTTTCGAAGGCTTTCGGCACCGCGGGGCCCGTGGTCGAGACGCACAGGGCGTTGTCGCTGCAGGGCAGGGCGGAGCGATCATCGATCCATCAGATCACGGCATTCCTGCAAAGGGACAACTACGAGACGCTGGCGACGCTGCTGACGGCCTATGACGCCATACCCGAGGCGTGGATCGATAGCTACCGACTCCAAGTCGTCATGCGCTACACCGGTGACGCTGCAAACAGGATGGTGGCGGAGAGCTACCACGGGGACTTCGTGCGGCTGGTCGGCGATGACCTGTCTTCGGAGGACATGAGGCACTTGTGCGCCACGTCTTCAGCGCTCATCATCGCCGACCCCGCCTTCGACTCCCGGGCATTCACAATCGCGATGGATTGCGGCGTTGGAATCGTCGTGCTCGCTTCAGCCCAATTGCCCGACATCGGTCGGGGCTACGTTGGTGCTCTGCTGGCGGACCTGAATCGACCCGTGTCGGTTCACGTGGCATTGACGCATGCCCTGAGACTGGCGGAACTGCACTTCCCGCGGCCAGACGCCTGGAACGAACTAGTTGACCGACTGCTCGGCGCGCCAGTGCTGGAAGCAATCCCCACAACCTCATTCGCGCCTACTGCGCACGCCGGATCAACTGCCCAGTAGTTCTCTGTGCACATTCGATTGATTCGCGGAGGGCAATGATGAAGGTTCGCGATGCAATCTCAGCGTCGAGCAACGATGATGATCGCTCCGAACGCGTCAAGTGGAGTGGCGATGAGTTCAGGTCGGCGGATCTCCATGAGATGGTCGGGTCCTCGTGCCTCGTCGGGTGCCGCGGTCCGGGGTCGCAGTGACCTGGACGCCGATCCCGATCATCCAGGCCGACATTGACGCTCTCTCCGACCGTGCCATTGATGGAGTGTCCGAAGGTCAGCGCGTGTGGGTCGAGGTCATGCGTCAGGGTCAGATCATCGGCCACCTCGAGGTGATCGCTGAGGACGGCGGACTCTCGGCGCGGGCCGTGAAGGAGCGCGCAGACACTCTCGAACTAGTCGCGTTGTCACCTCTCGTGTCGCACCGTGAAAGTCCGCTGCCCACGGCCACTGTCGTCGTTCCCACGATCTGCCACAACCCCGATCGACTGAGGGCGACGATTCACCATCTCTTGGATCTCAACTACCCCGATTTCGACATCGTCGTGGTCGACAATCGCCCCGACCCCAATCGCCCTCCCCTTCCGATCTTTCAGGGAGACGGTCGCGTGCACGCGTGCTGGGAGCCGCACCGGGGCGTTTCAGCCGCGCGCAACGCTGGCATCGCGCGCGCGACCGGAGAGTTCGTAGCCTTCACCGACGACGACGCAGTGGCCGATATCGACTGGCTACGCGAGATCGGGGCTCGCTTCGCGGCCTGCCCAGGAGTCGATGGCGTCAGCGGCCTCGTGCTGCCACTGGAGTTGCGCACCGAACCTCAGTTGTGGTTCGAGGAGTTCTTCGGCGGCTTCAATCAGTCCTTCTCGGCCGAGCTGATGAGCATGGAGCTCCTCGCGGACGACCCCCTGTTCCCGTATTCGACCGGACGCTTCGGCGCCGGGTGCAATATGGCGATCCGTCGGTCGGCTCTCATCGCCAAG
>JADGOJ010000108.1 GCA_017883045.1 Acidimicrobiales bacterium | reverse complement strand
CGCGGCTGCGCTGGAGGTCTTCGCCGCGTCGGAGAAGTAGTTGATCAGCAGCGCCGAGACGAGACTCGAACTGAGGAAGATCACCTGGGAGAGCTGGCGCAGGCGACTGAACCGTCTTCGTCGGCGCAGGTGCGGGGCGGCTAGTCCGGGTCGCATCAAAGGCCTCGCACGTCCTCGGTCGCACGCATCTAGTAGTCCACCCCGGTGGAACCTGACCAACCGCCGTCATCGACCGGGGGTGCAGTGGTCGGGGCGATGGTCGCAGCAGTGGACGTGGTCGTGGCGGAGGGCGCCGTCGTCGTCGGTGCGGGAGTCTCGTCCACCGGCGTCGACGTCGGCCTTCGTGACTCGGACGGCGCGACGGACGGTTGGACGTTCGTCACTGCGGCGTGAGGCCCGCCGGCACGAGGCGAGCGCGGCGTTCTGGGTTGAGCAGCCTTGTGATGGACGGTCGTCGTTGGCACGGTTCTGCTCTCAGCGATGATGCCCGAGCTCCCAGGCGCCGCTCCCTGACTCGACGTGACGAGGATCACCGCCAACCCGACGGCGACTACCCCCGTTGCCATCCACGAAACAGCGGCCCGCAGTCGTTCCATGACATCTCCTTCGATTCCAGGTCTTCGGTCTCATCCTCTACATCGCTCGGCATGGGGGTTCGTCACGGGTTTCCACGTTCGTCCGTTTCGGCTGGGCGGATACTGCAGTGGTTGCAACGGATTTCTGTCTGAGCCAGGGTGCGAACAACCTGTTGCAGGACCACTTCGATGCCTCGACAACGCCGGCCGAAGAGGGCGTCGAAGTCCGCGTGGGACTGGCTGGCGGGATCATCACCGTTGAATCGAATCGTGTAGAACAGGTTGATGACGACACACGAGCGCGAATTGACCGAACCGGTCGACCTCTGCACGCCCGACGGGCTTCGGCTCAACCCCGGGGCTCGGGGATGGTCGCGCCGGCCCCTTCACCGGGCGAACCTGATTGGTCGATTCGGCATCAACAAGCGCTGGGACTACTGGGCGATACTCGCCGGTGACCTGGTCGTCTCCACCACGTATGCCGACGTGGACCACCTTGGTCTGGCCGACGTCTACTGGGCGAACCTCGTCACCGGACAGACCGGCGGGCGATCGATCGTCGTCGGCGCCGAGAGCGGCATCTCGCTGCCCGAGATTCCGGGTACCGCGCCGCTCGAGGTAGATCAGGATTCCTTGACGCTTCGAATCGCTGATGACGAGCGGGGAACCCACTTCATGGCGCACTGGACGGAAGCCGATGGTCGCCCCGGCCGTCTCGAGGCCTTCGCCGCGCTTCCCGAGGGGCACGAGTCGCTGAACGTCGTGATCCCCTGGAGCGACGAACTCTTCAACTTCACCTCCAAGCACCAAGCCCGTCCGGCACGGGGCGTGTTGCTGGTCGGTGACGAGCGATACGAATTTGGAGGGCCCGGCCGCTCGCTGGCGTGGGGAGTGCTCGATGTCGGCCGGGGTCGTTGGCCCGCGAGGATCAATTGGAACTGGGGCGCGGGTGCCGGGCCGTGCGGTGATCACGTCATCGGTCTGCAGTTCGGCGCGAAATGGACGTTGGGATCGGGTTTCACCGAGAATGGCCTGATCGTCGACGGCCGCCTCTCCAAGCTGGGTTCGGAACTCGATTGGAGCTACGACTGGGACCGTCCGATGGATCCGTGGCGCGTTGTCGATCTGAACGGTCAACTCCAGGTGACACTCGCCCCGCGCTTTGATCGACACTCGCAAATGGAGGTGAGCGAAGAACTCGGAAGTGAAGTCCACCAGGTCTTCGGCACGTGGTCGGGACGGCTGAGGACCGACGACGGAATGGAACTGGAATTCGACGGGCTCCAAGGATTCGCCGAAGAGGCACGCCAGCGTTGGTAGAGGGATGGTCGTGCTCGACCTGGCGTCGTGGGTGCGAGGCGCCATCTCGAGTCCAACTCGTTTGGCGGCGCACGCCCTGGTGACGCGTGCGCGACATCTGACAGAAGTCGCAGATGCCAGCGATCGACATCGAATCGAGCATCGCCTCATAAACGGGACCCGTCAACGTTCGATGGCGAGATTCACAAATTCGCGAAAAACTTTACGCCCTGAGTGACGGGCCGAACCTATGGTGTTGAGCGTGAAAACTTCTAATCCCTTTGCGCGACAGCAGCTCATTGCCGTGGCTTCCGAGATGATCAGGGCCAACGGAAGCAGGGGGGTCGATCTCGCAGACGTCGCCGAGAGGTCCGGGGTCGAGATCTCGACAGTTGAGTCGTTCTTCGATTCGCGCACGCAGTTGATCGCCGAAGCGCAGATGGCCAACTACTTCTCGATGGTCGAACCCCAGCACCTCGTGCTCTCGCGAGTCGAGTCGGCCCTCACTGACGAGGACCGGGCCGCCTTCTGGGCGGCGGTCGAGGAGAACATGGTGATGGCGTGGTCCTCGGGACAGATCAACGAGAAGTGGGGCATCTTGAACCTGCTCCACGACATCTGGTCGGACCCGTTCTCCCAGAGCCATTTCTGTGATCTTCTGGACATCCAGTTTGACCGTTGGATCACGGTGGTCGAGAAGGCCAAGGGTCTTGGTTGGATCGACCAGGGCATCGACGCGAAGTCGTTGACCGCGGTCTTCTGGGCGGCGTCCGTCGGTCAGGTGATCACCGCGGGATCGAACACGCTCAACCCCTCGAGTGAGGAGGTCCGGGACTTCTACCTGCGCGTCGTTCGCGGGAACAGTCAGGAGTCCCCCCACGAGCTCGTGACGTCAGTCAGGCTGGGCGAGTGTCAGGCGCGGCCGCCGGATGACTCGATCAGCCCTTGATCTCATCGATGCGCGACTGGAGGAACCGGCGTTCGACCGCATTCTCGGTGAGTAGCAGCGCTTCCTCGTACATCTCGCGGGATTCACGCATGCGTCCGAGACGGCGCAGGCAATCCCCACGAGCTGCGGCCAGGTAGGGGTAGGCGCTCAACTGGGGCTCGCTACTCAGTTCATCGAGGGCCCCCAAGCCCTCCAGCGGCCCAGAGGCGAAGCTGACGGCCGCGGCTCGGTTGAGCGCCACGACGGGAGACGGCCAGACTTCCATGAGCCGGTCGTACAGACCAACAATCTCAGCCCAGTCGGTCTCGTCCCATCGTGGTGAGCTCGCGTGCACCGCGGCAATCGCCGCCATCAAGGTGAAGCGGCCCGCACGACCACTGCGCACCGACTCACTGACCAATGCAAGGCCCTCGTCGATCGAGTCTTGGTGCCATCGGCTGCGGTCTTGATCGGCCAGGGCGATGAACTGACCCTCGTCTCCCACGCGCGCAACCCTTCGCGAATCGGTCAACAAGATGAGGGCCAACAGACTCGCCACCTCGTTGTCGTTGGGTATCAGTCCGCGCAGCATGCGCGCAAGGTCGAGCGAGCGCTCTACGAGATCGACCCGGGTGAGTCGGTCACCGACGGGAGAGGTGTGGCCCGTCGTGTGAACGAGGTGGATGACCGTGAGCACGGCATCGATACGCTGGCGCAGCTCGGGGCGCTCGGGCACCCGGTAGGGGATGCGGGCCACCATGATCTTCTTCTTCGCCCGCGTGATCCGCGCCGCCATGGCAGCCTCCTTGACGAGGAACGCTCTTGCGACCTCGGTCGTACTCAGGCCGCACAACAGGCGCAGTGCGAGAGATACTTGCGTGTCGGTGGCCAGGCTCGGGTGACAGCACGTGAAGATCAGGCGAAGTCGGTCATCCTCGATCCCGGAGCTCGTTTCGCGCAGCGGCTCCGCGATCTCGTCGGTCACGAGGAGTCGTTGGGATCGGAGCGCCACATCCCGGCGGCGTCCGAGGTCAATCGCACGCCGCCGGGCGACGGTCGTGAGCCACGCGCCGGGGTTGGCCGGGATCCCTTGCTCGGCCCAAGTGGCGAGTGCTCGCGAGTACGCATCCTGCACGCACTCCTCGGCAGCGTCGAGGTCGCGAGTGATGCGCACGGTCGTGGCGAGCACGAAGGCCCACTCGTGTCGGTGAGCCTCCGCTACGGCAGCGGCGACGTCCGACCGGCTCGCCAGGTTGATGTCCTTCAGTGCATCTCCCGCACTGGACGAACCTCAACACCGCCGAACTTCGCGGGGATCTGCTTGGCCACGGCCAGGGCCTCGTCCAGGTCGGCCGCATTGATCAGGTAGTACCCGCCGATCTGCTCCTTGGTCTCGGCGAACGGCCCGTCGGTCACGACGAACTCCCCAGAGGCGTTCCTGCGCAGCGACGTGGCGGTGCTCGACGGCTCCAGGGCGTTGCCTCCGCGCAGGGCAGCGGCGTTCTTCTCGCCGAAGGCCTGGTGTCCGGCCATCATCTGACCAAAGGTCTCGGCGTCCGCCTTGGCCCACGACTCTTCGTTCTCGTAAATCAGTACCAGATACTCCGCCATGATCACTCCCTCCGACGAGACCCACCGATTGAGCCTCTCGCTATCAACGACGCACAGATGTAGGGGAAATCGACATCGATTCATCGACGATAGCGGGGCAACGGCACATTGCGTTGGGCCGTCTTCGAGACTCGGATCCCCGTGTCGCCTTGCCGTCCGGCGGCGTGCAAGCGGTCCCCACGTACTCGACACGACGTTGTCAGTCGCCCCCGGATTGAGCGTGACTGGGAATCCTGCGCCGGGCGGGCTTGGCCGCCATAGGGATCGCGGTCGTCCCATCGTCTGGCCCGCTGGTCATGGCGCCGATCCCTCGCGGGTAAGCGCCGGATTTGCCACGCTCTAGTGTCAGATATGGCTATCCGGCCGCACCTAGGCGCTGGCTCGCGGCAATCAAAGGGTCGAGAGGGAAGAAACCGTGACGCCAGGTCGTTTCGAGCGATGTACGGGGTGAGATGCAAGGCGTAAGCGACCGAGGAGGTGAGCCCGAGCGACTTCGTCAAGGGGATCCCGTTGCTTGGGAGTCCTTCTACGAAAGGGTGTATCCGATGATGCTCGCGTATTCACAACGGAGGCTCGGTTACAGCGAGGTTGCCCGCGATGCCGTCTCGGAGGCGCTCGCTCGCACGGTCGCCACGGTCGCGCGGATGACCGAACTCGGCACTACGCCCGAAGCGTGGAGTTTTGGGATCCTGCGCAACGTCGTCGTCGATTCCCAGCGCAAGGCCTATCGCGACCGCCGGCTCAACGATACCGTCGGCGTCGCATCGCCGGGCCCGTCGGAGGTTCATGAAGTCAACGTCGAGCACGAGACCGTGCGCCAGGCGTTCGCGAAATTGAATGACCTTGAGCGCGATCTCCTGGAGCTTCGAGTCGTCGCCGGCTTGTCGAGCGAGCAAGTCGCCTCGGCGCTCTCGATGAGTCCCGGCGCGGTCCGGATGGCCCAAGCTCGGGCCCTCGAGAAGTTGCGCAGACTCATGCCGGGAGGTGAGTAGTCATGGCCGGACCTTCTGACTCGGAGATCATGGCGATGCTCGGCGCAGCATTGTCCCCGACGCCCTCCGCTCCCGACCAAGAGACCCTTGCTCGGCTCCACGCGGCGTTGGCCGACCTCGGCGACGGGTCCGTGACCGACGTCGCGGCGCAGGCGGGTCACCGTACGACGGTGGGAGAACTCCGTCGACGAGTGGCCAATCACGCGTCGAGGCTCTTCGTGATAGCGGCGACCGTGCTCCTGACGGGCGGCGTCGCCACCGCGGCCGTGGCGACGGACACCTTGCCCGGCCCGACTCGCAACATCGCATACGATCTGGGCCTCCCTGTGACGTCGCCCGCTCTTTTCCAGGCCAAGCAGAACCTGACCCAACTCAAGAAGTCGATCGTCGAGAAGAATCACGGCCAGGTGATTCGCCTGGGACATCAACTGGCACAAGATCTGAAGAGTCTGAACCAGAGAGACCTTTCCGAGATACGCGACTCCGCAGAAGGTCTCTTGAATGATGCCGGTCTGCCAGTGCCGTCACTTCCCGAACTGACATCGTCGACGACATCAACGTCGACGATTCGAGAATCCACTCGGCCGGACTCGAACGATTCTGAACAAATCGTTGTCCCCACAGTCGGCGGAGCACAGAATTCACCGTCAACGACCACGACGTCGCCAACGGACTCGTCAAACCCTGGTGACGCTTCCGGGGAGAGTTCGATTCCTCTCCCAGATTCGCAACTGCCAGCCTTGGGATTGGGCGGCTGATCGTCGATTGGCGCCGGGGCATCTAGTTCAGCCTTGTCGAGACGTCGTCAGGGCGGATCCACTTGCGTGCTCTCGAAGGACGACGAGCGACCAGTGCACGGGACTGCGCGATTCCTTCGGGTCGTCCCTCATCGATACCGGGCCAGCCACTTGAGACGGTCGAGGATCCTGCAGCGACCTTCCCCGATCGCATTGGCGGCGTCC